>JBCCFC010000613.1:0-8171 GCA_039029935.1 Chloroflexota bacterium | reverse complement strand
GAGTTGCTGGTCGGTCGCCTAGACGAATTTACCAAGTTTAACCGCTGGCTCAATGGCATTCCGGGCCGGCTGTCCAAGTCGCGTGTCATTTTGGCGCGGCGCAAGAGTGGCAAGACATCCTTTGTCCAGCGTATCTTCAATCAACTCTGGACGCGGAATGGTGTGGTCGTGCCCTTCTATTTTGACTTTGCCGATAAAAATATTTGGCTACACAAGTTGGCACTCAATTACTATACCTCCTTTGCGTCCCAATATATTTCATTTTTGGAAAGAGACCCAATACTTATCGATAGCCATTTAACAGTAGAACAAATTCATGCGTATGCTGTCGAGAAAAATTTACGGAAAATGATTCGTGATACAGAATATATTTTGAAAGATTTAATGACAGGTGAGGGTATGGATATCCTCTGGGATATCGCCACCCATGCCCCTCATCGTTACGCATCTGGCACAGACCAACGCTTCTTGGTCATCTTGGATGAATTCCAGAACATTGCCAATCATATCTATCGAGCACCAGACTTTCGAGGAGAGCCGGATAGGACTATGCCCGGCAGCTTTCACTCGCTCTCCGAGTCTAAAGTCGCACCGATGCTGGTGACAGGCTCCTACCCTGGCATCCTTATGGAAATCATGGCCGAACATCTGGAAGCGGGGAGGCTCTCCATCTTCCGTATGAACCCCTTCCTCACACCCGATGAAGGCTTGGCCGCGGTTGAGCAATACGCCGAAACTTATCAAATCCCGATCAAAGATGAAACCGCCGCGCAACTCAATGACTTATGTGGCTCGGACCCATTCCTCATTTCATGCGTGATGTTGAATGACCTTGAGGGCAAAAATTTGATGACCGAGGATGGGGTTGTCGATGCTGTCACCTATGAAGTCGAGGACCGTAACTCGGAGATGTCCAAAACGTGGTCGGAATATCTGCGTCGCACTTTCAAAAAGGTCAACGGCACGAATACCAAAAAGCTGATGCTCTTTCTCAATAAGAACAACAAACGCTATTGGACGCCACGTGAACTGAAGAAGGAACTCAACCTTGAGTTGAGCGAGGAGGATATTTTTGAGCGGCTCGAAATTTTGGTGTCCTCGGATGTGATTGACCAAGGTAGCTCAGACATCCGATTTTGTGGACTTAAAGATGGTACACTCAATCGTGTGTTGCGCAGCCGTTTTCAAGAAGAAATCGAAAATGTCGTGCCAGATTTTCGAGGTGAATTTGAGGAACTGTTGGCAAAAGAACGAAAGAAGACCGAACACTGGCTTGGAAAAGCAAATGAATATAAGGGGCTGCTGGCCGAACGCACCCTTGTCTTTGAATTTCGCATGAAGCAACTGGTGGGTAAACCCATACGCCTCTCCGACTATTTCAGCGATGTCGCCGACACCCGTCCGTTTAACATTGTGCATATACGTCAGCGTTTGCCTCATCAACGCTTGGGTGCTGAAAATAAGGAAATCGATGTGCTTGTCACAGCCACATTTGCGGAGACAGGTGACGATCTCATCGTCATGGTGGAAGTACGTGACCGACAGAGAGCGACAGGCATTGGCCCCGTGACCAAGCTACATACCAATGCTGTTGACTATGGTAAACAACATGGTGTCACCGTGTTGCCAGCCTACCTGTCAAGGAGCGGCTTTACCAAAGAGGCTAAGACGTATTGTCAGGGGCATGGTATTGGCATGGCCGAGGAAGTAGCTTCCGTATAGACGAAACGAGGGCTTATGACAACAAAAAAAGCAAGTCAAGAAAACTCATTCAAAGATTGCACCTTGAAATATTTAGATGATATCTTTGGTTTGGAAGAGGAGCGCACCTTGCCCGCGCTTGAACAATGGATTGCTATGCCTGCTGACATTTCGGATATCGAACGCCACCAATTGCTTCACCTAAAGGATGTGCTTGACTTCAATGTGCATGACTGGAATGAGCATGAGCTAGATAGCCACTTTATCGGTCCCATATTCACAATGGTCAATTTTTCATCCAGCAAATACAACCATTTTGCCCAACGAGACTTGGAAGGCATTGTTGATGGCGTTCGGCTCTTTGGCAAACCCGATGGCATGGTGGCAAGCGGTCGCCGTGAACCCAAAAAGCCTTTCTTTGCCTTTCAGGAGTACAAACGGACACTTGATCCCAATGGCGATCCAGCGGGGCAGGCGTTGGCCGCTATGCTTGTCGGGCAAAGTCTGGACGAACAGCCCAAACCGCTCTACGGGTGCTATGTGGTTGGTAATAATTGGCGATTTATGCTCCTTGAGGGTAAGCAATATGCCATCAGTCGCGATTATTCAGCAATCACAGACGAGATATTTGATATTTATCGGATTCTGAAAGCACTCAAGCAGATTGTGATTGCGCTGATCAAGTGAAGAGAATTGCAATTGATCACACATTACCCATAAACCGCACATTCCGATACGGCGACACCAACGGCCCATCATCCTCACAGACCAACTGCCCATCTCGCACCCAGCCACAATCGCGCACAGCCAATGCCTCTGCTAGAAACCCCTGCCACATCGCCACCTCATCGGCATAATTTGGGGCATCGACCAAGTTACGGGTTTCGCCAGGGTCGGCATCCAAATCAAAGAACTGCTTGACATCAATACGCGGAAGCCAGACAAACTTGCGATGCCCATCGGTCACAAACTGCATCTCTTGTTCGCGGCCATAGCACCAACAATGTTCACCGTGCAGGTAACGACGCCATGTAGGTTGTGTTTCGTGCTGTTCTGTACATAATTTCAACAGGCTCTCACCCATCACCGTTGGAGGACGCTCAACCCCCGCGATGTCGAGCAAGGTTGGCATGACATCGCGCAACTCGACCACGTTATCAACAATGTTATCCGTAATTTGCGTCTCCTGACCCACTGGTGGTGCGACAATCATCGGCACTCTGGCACTGCCCTCATAGGCATAGGTCTTGCGCCAGAGGTGATGATCGCCCACCATGTCACCATGATCCGAGGTGAAGACAATCCATGTGTTGCGTAGGGTGTCGGGCTGATGACGAGTGAGCCAGTTGATCAGCCGTCCAATCTGCGTGTCGATAAAGGTTATCTCGCCATAGTAGCCTGCCCGACCGCGGTGGATGCGCTGTGGGGAAAGCTTGCCTCGCCACGCGTTGACATCCAAGGCATCATCAGGGCAGTCATTCATTCCCGCCCAATCGCCGATAAAGGGAGCTGGCGTCTCTTGGTTGATGTACATATCAAAGTAGGGCTGGGGTGGCACATAGGGTGAGTGAGGACGGGCAAAGCTGATATTGAGAAAGAAGGGCTGTGTTTGCCCAAGATGTTTATCACGTTGTTTGGCACGTTGTTCCAAAAAGTGCAGCGAACGGCTCATGGTCCAAGCGGTTGGGTGCAGATATTCCTCGGTGTGCCAGGGGCGCGCCATCCACGAATTCCAGAAGACGCCATGATCATCTGGTGTAATATCACGCCGCTTCTCACGGTCAAACCACGCACGATACTCATCCTGTAAGCCATCGCCAATCAGCCTCCCCGACTCATCCAACTCAGCACTCTGAAAGCCCATGGACGTGCGTTGTGGGGTAAAATGCCCTTTGCCAACGAGGTGTGTTCGGTAGCCTGCATCACGCAATGTCCCCGCCAAGGTGTGCGGAAAGTCATTGGGGATTGGGCCTTGTCCACGCCCCATGCCGAGGACGCCTGTATGCCACTGGTCCATCCCTGTCATCAAGGTGGCGCGGGCGGGGAGACAGGATGGCACGGCAGAATAGGCGTGGGGGTAGTATGCGCCTCGTGCGGCCAGATGGTCTAGGTTGGGTGTCTCCACAACGGGATGGCCGTATTGACTGACATCAACGCGATTGCCATGATAGCTGAGACAATCGCCGCGCATTTGGTCGGCCATGATGAGAATGATGTTAGGCTGTGTCATGTGTTGCTCCTCTCGGTTAAATCCATAATCTCCCGATGTTCGGGTATGTTCTCCAGATATGATTCGCTCCATATCTCGTCTTCAATCAGGCTTGCCAAGTCCTGTAATTGCGCATAGGCGATGCTCAGAAGGGTGTCTGCATACGGCTCATTCATCAGCGTCAGCAGATGATAACAGAGGAGATGGAGACGAAAAGAGGAATCTGGGATGAGCAAATTGGGTTCATTTTCGATATAGTCGATGCTGGATGCAATATCAACCTCACCCCATTGATGGGTGGCTAACGCCTGTGCCAATGCAACGCCAACTTGACTTTCGGCCTGATAATGGGGAACCTTGCGCTTCTGTGCAAGTGTCGAGAGTGCTTGATAGTGTGTTAACATTTGCTCATAGTCATCCTGCTGATAGGCAACCCATGCCAGCCTTGTCAGCGCATCAATGCTGGGTCAAGGACACTGATGATATGTGGGTGACGCAGCCCAGCCAGGATTTGGAATTCATGGGCAAGCGACAGATGCAGGCGCTCTGGCGAGATACCCGATGCGGTCGCCTGTTGGGACAACTGTCGCACCTGTTTGAGAGCAATGATGTCACCCGTCAGCCTGTCGGTAGCTTGATAGACAACCCCCATGCCCCCTTGACCAAGCTTTTTGTTGAGTTGATACCGATGATTGGCGATTGTGGTTTGATCCGTTTGACTGGTCATATGCACATCCTATCTGCACTTTATCCACAACAACTGAGTTGATATAAATAGTGTAGCACAGATAGCCCTTAACCAATAAGTCAAAATTTTATCTATTGTCTGACAAAGCCAATCTGGAAGGTCCAATTTGGGGGCCAAATCGCAAATGATGAGGTCAACATCTATCAGCACTTGACACATGGCTCTGCTGGTACACACAAGGCGACTACACTGACCCCTATTAGGCACCTAATTCATTCGGCGGTTTGACCACACTATCACACCCAACACTATCACACCCAACACTATCACACCCAACACTATCACACCGTCACACTCCTACAAGCCGTTCCAACAACAAAATCTCCGCCGCATCGCTGTAATCCAATGCCATATCATCGGCCAGTGCCTCATCACGCGACCCCGCCACAATCGTCTGCAATTTGTCAATGAGCAAACGCCACTCATCGGTCGCATCTGCGCGTTGCCTCAATTGCGCTAAACCTTGAGCGGCCTTCTCAATTTGACCTGTTTTTAGATCTGGCAATAGTTGCTCACACAACTGACCGCCTCTACCCTGCGCATAGCCTCCATCGTTCGGTTCGCAATTTGTAGAATATCGTCCCTTTTGTTCCACTAAATGTTTCTCCACATTTGTGACATATAAATCTCTTGCTTTTCTCATCATGGACCCCTATATTCCCTTGATTTTTCTGCCCTCTTGCCTCACATTCGTAATTTAAGCAAAATATATCTTTTGTCTCCATCTCTTCTCCCCTGTTTCAATCCCGATTGTTAGACTTACCTCTCAATCTTCTTTTCTATCATCACTTTAGCCGCCCTTTGCTTTTTTGTCTAATTCAGGTAGGACTCCACTTTTAAGTGCGGTCCTACCTGAATTAGAGAGGTTACGCTCATACTATATAAACCTAGTAGATGTGATATACTTACCCTCTAATATAGACCAATGCAACCCTGCAACTTCGCGGCGTTGCCATTTTTCACAAAGGAGATTTGATCAATGAAATTAGAACACGTTGCCATTAATGTTGACGCACCAAAGGAGATGGCTGCTTGGTGGGCCGAGCATATGGGCTTAAAAGTTGTGCTAGACTTGCCCGATCCGCCGATGATGACCTTTGTCTCGGATAGTGGCGGCAGCATGGTGGAACTGTACAACAATACAAATGCGCCGATTCCAGACTACAACACCATCGACCCATTTACGCTGCACTTCGCCTTCACCACAGAGGACATTGCTGCCGACCGTGATCGACTTATTGCTGCGGGTGCGACAGCGGATGGCGAGATTGCACCGCCATCACCACGTGGTGATGTCTTATGCTTTGTGCGCGACCCTTGGGGCGTGACGATTCAGTTGATTCAGCGTTCTCAGCCACTAGAGTAGGTTAACCGCAGAAAACGCGGAGAAAAAAGAGAGTGAGATCAAAAAAGGTAGAGGAACCACCTCTACCTTTTTTAGTTCTTCAACCCTTCAACTTTTCAACTCTTCAACCTTGCCTACCCCTTCACACCAGAAACAACAATACCCTGCACAAAATATCGCTGTGCAAAGAAGAACATGGCAATCGTGGGCAATACACCCAAGATAGACGCGGCCATCAGCGCCTGCATGTTGGTGCTGAGATGCCCTCTAAAAAGGCTCAACCCAAGGGCAACGGTGAAGTCGTTGACGCCCTGGATGTAGATGAGTGGGTGCAGGAAGTCGTTCCACTGGTTTGTGATCTGGAAGATGAGGACGACTCCGAGTGCGGGGACGCTCAACGGCATGTGAATGCGCCAGAAGAGGCCAAGCGGACTACAGCCGTCGATATAGGCCGAGTCATCTAGCTCTTTGGGAATGGTCATAAAAAATTGACGGAGCAGGAAGACGTAGAAGGCGGGTGCAAACCAGTTGGGGACGATCAACGGTAAGTAGGTTCCAACCCACCCTAGCCCGACAAAGAGCAAATAGGTAGGAACGAGGCGCACATGCTCTGGTAGAATCATCGTGGCGAGGACGATGACAAACATAGTGTCACGGAAGGGGAAGCGCATCCGTGCAAAGCTAAAACCAACCATGGCCGATGATAGGGCTGTCCCCAATGCACTCATCAAGGCGATGTAGGCGCTGTTGAGAAACATCATATCAAAGGGGAAGACTTGGAATGGCACTTGGAAATTGGACCAGTGGTACTCGGCTGGAATCCAGACGGGTGGGAAGAGATAGACCTGATAGGTGGGCATGACCGAGGTGCGTAGCATCCAATAAAAGGGAATCGAAAAGATGATACCACCTACAACCACGGCGATGTAGAGTAAGATGCGGTAGAAAAGTTCTGTTAGATTGCTGCCCTGAAATTTTTGTACATTAACCATGTGAATGCCTGTCTGCTACCCCCTAAACTCGATCATAGTGGACCCATGCTGTTGCACTGCGCAACGCCAAAACGACAAAAATCAAAATCACCATAAAGAGTGCCCACGCTTGGGCCGATGCATAGCCAAAATAGAAGTTTTCAAACCCCGTATTGTAGATATGCAGCACCATCGTTAAGGTGGCATTGTTGGGGCCGCCTTGGGTCATCACATAGGCTTGGGTGAACACTTGCCACGAGCCAATGATGTTGAGTACCACGTTGAAGAAGATGGTCGGCGTCAAGAGTGGAATGGTGATAGCAAAGAATTGACGGATCGAGCTAGCCCCGTCGATTTGGGCAGCTTCATAGAGCGATGTCGGTATACCGCGCAAGCCTGCTAGGTAGATCAGCATGGCTGCCCCCGCCCCCCAGAGTGCCATAATGATCATCGACGGCATTGCCCATTCCACGCTATAAATCCAGCGCGGTGGATCAATTCCAAAGGGGTGGAGCATCGGCCCTAAGATAGAGTTAAAGAGGCCAACGTCGGGCTGGTAGAGCCAACGCCACAGGAGGGCAACGGCCACACCAGAGACGACCGATGGCAAATAGTAGACTGTGCGCCAAAAACTTTGGGCTGCAATACTCTGATTGAGCATGACCGCAATCAGCAATGCCAAGATTGTGTTGAGCGGAACCACCGTAAAACTATACACCGCTGTATTCCACAGGGCTTTGCGGACAAGCGTATCCTGCAATACATTCACAAACCACTTGGCCCCGATAAACTCGGTTGTTGTCAAAAAGTCGGTGCGATACATGCCCAACACCAGCGAAGCCAACATCGGTCCAGCCGTAAAGACAATGAATCCGATAATCCACGGCGAAGCCAACAAATATCCATATAATGCCTCGCGGGTGGAGTGTTTCATCACCCGTTTCCCAGCTTGCGGTGCTTGTGCAACACTCGTTGCGGCCATAAACAATCTCCCTCTATCGAGAGTGAATAGTGAAAAATGAATAGTGAATAGTGATGATTTGATACATCTACTCGATATGCTGAGAGAACTCTTGGGGATTTGATAGTTCAAATCCCTACTAACCCCAACTCATCGAACGGATACTCTTTGACTCATTCACTATTCACTATTCACTATTCACTATTCACTATTCACTATTCACTATTCACTGTTCT
>JBCCFC010000612.1:0-8180 GCA_039029935.1 Chloroflexota bacterium | reverse complement strand
TCAGACCTCCATCAAAAGTACTACTGGTTTGGACAAACAAAAGGGATAATGAATTCAGAAAGCAGTGTATGCCTGGTGTAGTGAAGTGAAACTTAGTGAGTAAATTTAGGAAGGGTGATGCAATGCTACTTACTCACAACTGCAGCGTAAATTGACTTGCGTCAAAAATCTCCTTTTTTGTGATGTGCCCACATGCACACGCTCAAGCTTTTCGAAGCTGGCAAAACTCTTGGTGAAGAGAAGAAATCCGTCTTCTCTGTGTTGCTCCAACCTACATGCTGTGTTGATTTCTTGAGTGGATAATCTGAGGAGGTTGTATTGCACGTTTTTTCTTGACTCGTGCAAAGCCCTGCTTGTTTTGTCTTCAGTGATGTAATGTTGTAAGTGGAGTGAGCAAAACATATTCCCATTTATCTTCGAACAAAGATGCAACAAGAAGAACATAATCACTTGTTTTTTGAACTTTTTTCTATACTGAAAGTGATACCAAATTTCATCAGTTTGTCTGTTCCTTCCAGGTGTCCGTGTTTTCGTTGCTGATCAGGTTACGTCATTCATCATGCTGCCATGGAAACACCGGGAGAATCAGAAGCAGCCTCTTGCAGATTGTCTGTGCTTCGCTACTGTACAAGACAAGAAGCTCCGGTATGTGCAGTTTGTCTGAGAGGAGTTCCCACCGTCCACCCATCACCATGGTAACACACACAGATGCGGCATACTGACTTCCATCAGACTCTTTCAATTCTAAAACTGAAGAGTATTGCTACCATAACAGAAGAAATGTGTTCAGTAATTGGCAGAGAGAGAAATTTTGAGAAGAATAAGGCCAGTATGCAAGGTCAACTGCTACCAGAAGATAAGCAACAGTCACTTTTTGAAATACTGCAGTTGCCAAATTTGGAGAGCAATTACCATAGCAGACCAGTGGAAACGCTGTGAAGAGAATGCTGCATCTAGCCAATGTCATATTCTTATTTTTGTTCTTTTCTCCTTCTGCCACAAGATGGGAAGGCCATGTCTTCCCTTCTTGACCTCTTCTTCTTTCTTCTTATTTTTCAAGAAGGGAAGGCTGTTGAACATAGGTCTTCTTCTTGCTCCTTTCTTGTAGTCTTCTCTTGCTTTCTTGTAGTCTTCTCTTGGAATCTGGTAATGGAGAAAGAAAGGAAAAAAGAAAAGAAAAGTTCGAAATTGCCATCCCAAACCCCCACCAACCACCCCTACCAGAAACATTTCTTTTATAGGCTTCCTCACCCTCCCTTTGCTTGAAGCTGGTTGGCCGGTGGAAACCAGCCAATCAGCAGCCTAGACTAGACACTCTCATCACGCCTCTCCTCACACTTCCATTTATAGACACCATGCTCTGTCTCTCTCTTCGCACCTCTCCTGATACTTCCTTTTATAGACATCAACATAGCAGCCTAGAGCAAACCATCTCGTCACCCCTTTCCTTAGAGGCACATGTCCTTTTATAGACATAATTCTTCTCTCCCAACGTTTCAATAAACAGGCTCAGTTTTGTTATCTCTTTTACCTTACTCTTAGACCTCTCCTCCTTATATGGATTTTTCTGGTGTTTGCACCTCTATAATTCTACAAACAAGGAAATTTTGTCATCATAATAAACAATGGCTATGGGCAATGCTGGCAAAGTATTTTGCTGCCTACGACGTATGCTGTACCTCATTGAAGCAGTAAATGTGTGGTGGGGAAGGAGCTTGAGCACACAGCAAAGACAGAGCTTCACTGTGAGGCTTTGCAGAGCCTAAAAACCTAACAAATGACAATCCAAGATTCCACTAAGAACGGTGAAATGTTAGTACATGCAAAAACTCAAGAAACAATAAAGCACCAATTCCGACTTCTGGCACACTGAAAGAAAACTATGTCAAAATCGCAACCAACGGATCAAAATAATACACATATAGAAATCACAAAAGAGCAATCATTGGTCATGGACAAAGCCAATCCGCAAGAAGTCTCATCCCAACTGATAGACCGCCAAATCGCCTTCTTACTCGGTGCATTGACACTAGGGCTATATCTGCGCACCTTAACACCGGGCTTAATGAAGGGCGACGCAGGTGAATTTCAATTTGCCGCATGGCATCTGGGTTTGGCACATCCAACTGGCTATCCGCTCTATCTATCACTCGGCTGGCTCTGGCAACATGCCCTTTCACTCTTTGGCATCAGCCCAGCCTGGGCGATGAACGCACTCAGTGCCATCTTTGGCGCAACCGCGGTCGCCCTCTTCTATTGGGTCATGCGCGGGTGGCTGCGGCCCCTTGATACCGCCCATCCATCGGTGGTTGGCCCGCACACGATTAGCAGACTGGTGTCCATATTTAGTGCATTCCTCCTTGCCGTCAACCCCACCATCTGGAGCCAAAACCTCATCGCCGAAGTCTACACCCTCCATTTATTATTTTTAGTCGTAGTCTTATGGAGTCTCCAACGCATCACCCTCACACCCCCACACCCTCACACCCTCACACCCTCACACCCCCACACCCCCACACCCCCACACCCCCACACCCTCACACCATCCCACCTAACCCTTCCCTTCACGCTAATCGGCCTCTCCCTCACGCATCATGCCATGACCCTACTCTTCATTCCCGCTGCCAGCCTCTATCTACTTTTTCTGGATCGACGTTGGTGGACCAGAATTCCCAATCTGCTGACAGCACTGGTATGCATGGCACTCCCGCTCCTGCTCTATGCCTACATCCCGCTGCGCAGTACACCCGCGGCCTCCCCTTGGTATCATCAAGCGTTGGGCACAACCACGCTCACGCTCTATGAAAACAATTGGGGTGGATTCTGGGCATTTATCAGCGGGCAGTCGATCTCGGTTGGCTTTCATACGATGGAACAAGCCTTTGCCCAACTGTCACAGATGCGTCTACTCTGGTGGCTACACTTTCAATGGACAGGTTTGGTGTTGGTTGGCATTGGCGTTATCCTCCTGATGCGCAACCGTAATTGGTCCTTGCTGGCCTTAACCGTCAGTTATCTGATCCTACAGCAAACGTTTAATCTCTTCTACGCCATCGGTGATATTCTGGTCTATTATATTCCGCTTTATCTGATGGGAGTCATTCTGGCTGGTATGGCCGCCTATGGTCTATCGAACTGGACGATGTATGTGCCAAGCCGCCGCAAGACATTGGACGAGTTGGTAGATGATGATACTGAAGCGAATGATACTGAAAAGAATGATACTGAAAAGAATGATACTGAAAAGAATGATGAACAAACAGCAAAGGGCGAAAACGACATGACAGGGGACAATCCGCCTCAAAAACTTCTAGCGGTCCCACTGGGGTTGGTCATCGCCGTCTTAATTTTTAGCCTACCGATATCCCTAGCGCAGACCTATCTGCCCCAACTGGACCAGAGTGATAGCACGGGCGCAAGAAGTTTGTGGACGCCAATTCTCGATGCACAGCCACCATCGGGGTCGATCCTGATCAGCAACGACCGCAATGAGATTGTACCGCTCTTTTATCTGCAACATGTCGAGAATCGCATCGAAGGTGTGACAGGCATGTTCCCGTTGATGGCGCCAGATGAACGCTTTGCGGATATTGGCACAACGGTTGATACAGCACTCGCCGCCACGCTGGACACTCGTCAAGAGAATCCTATCTATCTGATCAAGCCGATGGAAGGGCTAGAGACAAAATTTGCTTTGTACCCTGCAACACCGCCACTGATTGAAGTGCGTGGATGGGCCAAGGACACACCGCCCATGTATATCACAACACACCCACTGGGTTCACTTCAACTGATTGGCTATGATTGGCAAGAGAACGGCAACACGGTTGAGGTTGGCTTACACTGGCAGATGAATGCGACGCTCGATATTGATTACACAGCGACCATCCAAGTGTTTGATGCCCAAGAGCAGAAGCTCGGCCAGAGTGACCGCCCTGTTGGTGGTGTCTACTACCCCACTTCGCTTTGGAAAGCGGGTGAAGTGTTGGTGGACCGCCATACACTGACGCTCAGTGATGGTGTACCCACTGAACTGTTGATTGGGATGTATCAGGGTGGTACATTTGAGCATTTGGCCGACCCAATTCGGCTGTCGTTGGAGGATGACCAACCATAAGCGCTACCGAATGCAATTCGGCGTCTATCACAGGAAGCACGTTAAAAACGTGCTGGATTTTGATGATAAGAATATGTTGAATGGCTGTCATGAACCCATTCGATACGATAACACGTTTCAACAGACTTTCAGCTACCGAATGCAATTCGGCGTCTATCACAGGAAGCACGTTAAAAACGTGCTGAATTTTGATGATAAGAATATGTTGAATCGCTATCCAAAATCCAATAGACGCTATCATGCGTTTCAACAGACTTTCAGTCTGTTTCCTGTTTTAGACGCCGATTTGCAATCGGTGGTCTGCTTTATCGAAACAAAACTCGTCCACTACCCGGCTGCGCAAGTACCTGACCATGTTCAAAGACTGTCTCGCCACGCAACACAACGCGTTCTACACGCCCACGTACTTCTGTACCAGCAAAAGGCGTCCAACCACATTTGGTGTGCATGTCAGCATCCGTCAGCGTATAAACCGCATCCACATCGACTTCAATATGTGTATCCTCCTGCGCTGGCAGGCCATAGACGCGTTGTGGATGTTCAACACACCGCTGCAAAATATCATCCATCGTCAGCCGATCCTCGTGTACCGCAGTCAGTAACAGCGGCAACATCGTCTCAACACCTGGAACCCCTGGTGGCGTCGATTCAGGGGGTGTACTCATGCCAATGCCTTTTTCTTGCAGTGTATGCGGTGCATGGTCGGTGGCAAAAATATCCACGTAAGCCAGATTCTCCCACAGCGCATCCACATCATCCTGTGTAACCAGTTTGGGGCGCATATCACCACGAGTGCCCAGACGCTTGGCATCTTCGCCCGTCAAAAACAAATGATGCGGTGTCACCTCACAGGTAACAGGGTAGCCGCGCTCCTTGGCAGCCCGAATCAACTCGATTTCACTACGCCGACTGACATGGACAATATGCAGCGGGACATTGTACAGGTGGCTCAGGTTGAGACAAACAGCCACCGCCATCTCCTCGGCATGAACGGCGACTGGGCCAAGCCCATTGACCGCCCCCGTCATGCGATAGCCGACCTCATTGGCTCTCTCGCCCCATGTACGAAAGAAACGATGCATATGCCCTACATCGTCAATGCGTAAATTGCCAAAGGTCTCGTTGACATACACCTTCAACCCACAGGCACGCTGTGCGGCGGGCAGATAGGCATCCATCTCGGTCGTCGTTGACCCGACAAACAGCCCGATGTCACAGATGGTTTGCGTGGCAGCAAGCGCAATCTTTTCCTGTAAGCGTTCTGGCGTCGATGTCGCGGGGACGGTGTTGGGCATATCCAATACCATTGTCACCCCTCCCGCCAACGCTGCCGCCGTCCCTGTGTACAAATCCTCTTTTTGTGTATACCCAGGCTCACGAAAATGAACATGGGCATCAATCAATCCTGGTAATTGTATGGTTGTCATAATTGTATATTAGCCTACTCCTAAATATACGACAACGGATTTGGGTAAAAAGCTTTCAGCACATCAGCATTTCAGCACTTCAGCACACTGGCTGACAAGCTGACTGGCTGACAAGCTGATTTTATACTTTCCTATTCAACAAGAAACGGATTTTAGCAGTCTATAAAGTGGCATGGACATCCTTGTCTGTGTTGGACAATAGCCCGAAGTTTGCGCACAACGGGTAGGGATGCCCATGTCACTTTTATCTACCCATGTCGATTCTTCGCTCATGAGCTTATTTCACATGCTGTGCAATCCGCTCCCTGCCTAAATCCGCTGTCGTATTTCTTCTTAGTCGTTGAATACGAACGTTTTGCCATGAATACCGACAATCATACACCATCAGCATCAGTATCGGGGAATTTTCACATTGTCATGAAGTACAGAAAAATATCCGATAAATGAGAGGGGCATGTCAGGCAGTGGTCGGGTTGTTGTTGTAAAATAACATAAGTCCGTCATTCACCTACTTCACCCCTCACCTCACCCTTTAGATATTGAGTCTTGATAGAACCATGCTTTTGCAACTATAATTGACTCATTGATAATTTGTGTAGCAAAATAAGGTGCTACACAAATTTTGGTTAAACCGAATCAATACTACACATTTCAGTTTAATAGAAAGGATTTCAAATGGAAGAACGTCCAAATGTACAACTACCAATGCGTGGCATCATCATCGCCCTTGCCGTTGTCATTGGTGGCTTTGTGATTATCTCGTTTTCTAGCCAATTTATGTATTTCTTTGAGCTAGTCGATGAGCAGGAAGTGGGTGTGCAGTTCCAGAGTGGTCGAATTACCGATGTGGTGGGGCCGGGTGTTTATAGCGACTTTGGTCTCTTTGTCAAGATTGAGCGTGTCTCAAGCCAAGCTGTTCCATTTGTGGTGACAGATGAGGAGTTGATCACCCAAGACAAGCAGCGTATTGGCCTTGTAGTCACGGGTGATATTTTCCGTCCTGGACTTGCACAGAAGGATGATATTCAACGGCTCTGGCCGCAATATCAACAGCTTTATCTCAACGATGAAACTGTGCGCCTGCGGACGCAAGATCGAGCCAAACAGGCCATGAAAGTTTGTGTCGGTAATCGTATCTTTGATGATGCCGTGATCGGGTCTGCTCGTGACGAGCTGCGCGCTTGTATCGATGAGGAGGTCAACAAGCTAGCCTCCAATTTTGGTCTGCGCGTTGACAATGTGGCTGTGCCAGACGTCATCATTTTGCCAGAGGTACAGGCTCGTTTGGATGAGATCGTCCAGAGTCGTCTGCAAACAGAAAAGGCTGCGCAAGATGAGCTGAAGGTCAAGGCGCAAGCGTTGGCAGAGCAGGCACGCCAAGAAGGTGAGATTCGTATTGCCCAGAGTCGTATCCAAGAAGAGTCACGTGGGCAGAAGCTTTTGGCTGAATTGGAAGAGGAAAAAATCCAATCGCAACGGGCTGTGATTGAAGCGGAACGTGCCAATGAGTTGGCACGGGTGGAAGCGCAGCGGGCGATTATTGAGGCGGAAAAAGCCAATGAATTGCTAGCAGCGGAGAAAGACCTTGAGATTCAGACGATTGCGGCACAGGCTGCTGCTGAACGCGCCAAGGCAGAGGTTGCCAAGGAGATGGCCGTTGCCGAGATTTACACATTACATCCCGAATATGGTGATTTCCAGATTGCACGTGAAAATGCTAGTGCGTTGAGTTCGACTGACAAGCTGATTTTTGGTCAGGAAGGTCTAGCACCAACGTTGGTAATTCCGGGTCCGGGTATCTCTTCGATGTTAGATGCTACGGCTGATGGCACGGCTGTGAGTGAGTAAATGCGCCATATAATGAGCGATAAGTTGAACTTGTTCGATGTCATTGCATTAATCGAAGATTTGCCAGAGGAAGGACTTCAACGTGGCAATGTCGGTACAATTGTCGAAGAGCTAATGCCGAATATATATGAAGTCGAATTTATCGACAATTTAGGACGAGCCTATGCCATGCTTGCACTTCGCATTGAGCAGCTTCTTTTGCTTCGGTATGAGGCTGCACTTTCGGCATGAGGCTGCACTTTCGGCATAAGGTGATTTTCTAAGAGAGACATACAAACGAATGAATTAGATATAGCGATGACAGGCATCGTTTTAGCTGCCCAGAAACCGAGGTTTTTTCCAATACACTCTGAGATTTGACGGGTTCAATACTAAAAAACTCGGTTTCTGGGCGACACCATGACCATCGTCGTCATACCACCTGCTAAACTGTCAGGCGGTTACGGGCGCTCAGCTCTTGCTCAGCTCGCTGCCTCCGTAGGCGAGCGATCTGATCAGCCGCCGTCTGCTCAGCACCAAGCACAGAGTTGCGCTGGCCTTCCTCGAACCGGCGCTGGTTCAAGTCGATGGCGTCCCTGGCCTCGGACCTGCGCTCCAGCCTGCGGCCAGAGCGGAACATCCCTCGGGACTCCGCCTCGTTGTCGATGTTACGAGCAGCCTGCTTCCGCTGGAGATCGAACATCGGGGACTGGGAGGCGATGTTGGATGAGGCGGCGGTCCTGGCCCGCTCCAGGGCGGTCTGGATGCCGGTTTCATCAAACTCCATCTGCCGCAGGAAAGCGGCGTAG
>JBCCFC010000611.1:0-8185 GCA_039029935.1 Chloroflexota bacterium | reverse complement strand
CCAGTGGACCAATCTTACTCTCTCTATACAATGGTTTATTTCAAGCTGGCCCAAGGCTCTTGGTCAAAGACTTCCACCAACTCATAGCCCTCATCCGTCACACACGGCCCCAAAATTGCCACCAATTTTACAGGCTCAGATGAAATGTTATAGGACGCGTGAACCACATCGGCGGCAATAAAGGCTGAATCACCGGGGTTCATCTGTTGGCATTCCTGCTCGATCCACTGCTCAACCGTGCCAGAAACCACATAGATGACCTCTTCCTGATTGGGATGTTTGTGGAACGCATGACCAAATCCTGGCTGTAGATCAACTTCAATCACCACCAAATCTTTGGCATTGGTGGTTGATGGTCGGCTCATCCAGCCCATAACACCCCAATCCAATTGGTCGCGTTCTGCATCTGCGGATGTGATAAATTTTCCGTTCATAGCATATTCTCCTGTATACTAGATTAAGAGGACTTACGCTGTTGCAGAGGCTCGATAGCCCAAGCCTCTACAAACTACAGTGTCGTCAATGCTTATCTGTATAAGTCCCAATAAAGTTTAAACGATTGATGAGCAGCATTCTATCATAGTCGCTTCATCCCGAAAAGGTGTTAATTTTTTGAACAGAGAAATAGACACGCGCATGAGGCATAAAATCATACATACCCCAACGCTGTTATTTGTGGTAGAATAGAAGGTAATTCACAAAAAATAAACGCAGCCATGAGTTGCTGCTACCAAAAATACAAATATAAAAACAATTGAAAGTATCATTATGAAAACCATCATACTGGATGAACCAGGCAAATTTCGGTTCACACAAACAGACCCTCCAATGGCTCCCGGTGCGGGTGAAGCGTTGATCAAAATTAAACACGTGGGCATTTGTGGCACAGACCTACACGCGTTTCGGGGGCGTCAACCGTTTTTTAGCTATCCACGCATCTTAGGGCATGAGCTGGGTGTTGAAGTTGTTGAACTGGGGCCTGATGCACTGGCGGCAGATGGGACAGCTTTGAAACCAGACGATGTCTGTGCGGTCGAGCCATACCTCAACTGTGGCACATGCATCTCCTGTCGGCGAGGCAAAACCAATTGCTGCACAAGCCTACAGGTCTTGGGGGTGCATACCGATGGAGGGATGCGCGAACTGATTACTGTGCCTGCACATAAACTGCACAAAGTTCAGAGCAATGCCATTGGGACTGACAAGCTTGCAATGGTCGAGATGTTGTGTATTGGCGCACATGCTGCCCGTCGCGGTCAACCGGAAAAAGATGAGCAAGTGTTGGTGATTGGTGCAGGTCCGATTGGTTTGGGGGCAATTCAGTTTAATCGCATTCTGGGTGCGGATGTAACTGTGATGGAAATGAGCGACAAGCGCATGGAGTTCTGTCAACAGAACATCGGCATCGAAAAATTCATTGACGCCAAGGGCGATGTAGAGGCGCAGTTACAGTCGATGATGGGGGATGACCGCCCAACACTGGTCTATGACGCCACAGGCAATGTCCACTCCATGAACAAATCGTTTGAGTATGTCGCGCACGGGGGAAAACTGGTCTTTGTCGGTTTGGTGCAGGCGGATATCAGCTTTAACGACCCCTATTTCCACAGCCACGAAATCACGTTGATGAGTTCGCGCAATGCCACCAGCGATGATTTTGCTTGGGTGGTCGAAAATATCGAAGCGGGCAACCTTACCCTCGACCCTTGGATCACCCACCGTAGCACACCGGAAAACCTCATTGACGATTTCCCAGGCTGGCTTGACCCAGAGAGCGGTGTTGTCAAAGCGATGTTAGAATTTTAAATAAGGCGAACCCACAGAAATAATTTACCTGCGGAGTAGGCAATCTCTAGTGCCGGATTTTTTGTGTACAACCCGCACAAGAGAGTGTTCTCTCTGCGTTCAAGTGGGCATTTTACTCTGTGGAATAGCCCGATTATCTCAAATACATAAGTAGGAGCAAATTTGCATGACCACAGCAACTGCGGATATCGGACTCATTGGCTTGGCCGTGATGGGTCAGAATCTCGTCTTAAATATGAATGATAACGGTTATACGGTCGCCGTTTATAACCGAACGACAAGCAAGGTGCGCGATTTTATGCGTGGCAATGCCAAGGACACCAATGTGATTGGCACAGAATCGTTGGAGGAGTTGGTAAGCACACTCAAACGCCCACGCCGTGTGATGATTATGGTCCAGGCAGGACGGGCTGTTGATGCTGTCATTGAGCAACTGTTGCCGCTTTTAGAACAAGGTGACATCATCATTGATGGTGGCAACTCGCACTATCCAGACTCGACTCGTCGCACCAATGAACTGGCCGAAAAAGGCATTCTCTTTGTTGGATGTGGTGTCTCTGGCGGTGAAGAAGGCGCACGACATGGACCATCCATGATGCCGGGTGGTGCACCTGAAGCATGGCCTCATGTGAAAGAGATTTTTCAAGCAGTTTCGGCCAAAGTCCAGGATGGTACACCTTGTTGTGACTGGGTAGGATCAGAGGGGGCAGGCCACTTTGTCAAGATGGTTCACAATGGCATCGAGTATGGTGATATGCAGTTGATTTGTGAAGCCTATGACCTCATGAATGTCGTACTGCGGATGCGTCCACAACTGGTTGGGGAAGTCTTTGAACGCTGGAATCAAGGCGTCCTCGATTCATATCTGATCGAAATTACCAGTGAGATTTTGGCGCATGAGGATGAGAACGAAGACCCGACCGTAGACAAGATTTTGGATGTCGCTGGGCAGAAGGGTACGGGTAAATGGACAGCATCAATCGCACTTGACATGGGCATTCCACTGACGCTGATTGGTGAGGCCGTTAACGCTCGTTTTCTCTCTTCATACAAAGAGGAACGGGTTCATGCCTCTGAATTCTTAACAGGTCCTGTGACAAACCCACGCGGATACCAAGGCGACAAAGATGCCCTCATCCACGATATCGAGCAAGCCCTCTATGCTTCGAAGATTATTTCCTATACACAGGGATACATGTTGATGCGTGCTGCCTCGGAGGAATTTGGATGGGACCTCAACTACGGCAGCATTGCGCTCCTCTGGCGTGAGGGCTGTATCATCCGCGCCGCCTTCCTGGAAAAGATCAAGGAAGCCTATGAGACCAATCCACAGCTACACAACCTGATGCTTGCGCCCTATTTCATGGAGCAGATGAATACACTACACCATGCATGGCGTCGTGTCATCGCTACGGCCACCGAACATGGCATTCCGACACCAGCGATGTCCAGCGCGTTGGCCTTCTATGATGGCTATCGTCGTGGCCGTCTGCCCACCAACTTGCTTCAGGCACAGCGTGACTACTTTGGTGCGCACACTTATGAGCGCGTGGACAAGCCAAGAGGCGAGTTCTTCCACACCAACTGGACTGGACGTGGGGGTGATGTTACGTCGAGTTCATACAATGCGTAGGCACCATAATCGATAGACCGAATTTGGAGGTCACAGGCCGAGAAAGTATCCGGACAGAGAGATTGGTCCAAGGGATTTGGGAATGCCCAATTTCTTTCCAAAAATTGGGCATTCCCAAATCCCTTGGACCAATCTAGGACGACCACAAAACATCATTTACACCATACAATAAGAAAGCAGCATTATGACAAACCAACACACGACCTGCGCTGGCATCGGCTACACGGACCAACCAGTCACCGAAGACGAAGCACGGTCTATCCTCACCGAAGCCTTTGCAAATGCGGATGTCGATGGCAAACGGCTCATTGTCATCATCCCCGACGGCACACGCAGCGGACCCGTTGACCTCTTTTTCCGCCTCTTCCATGAATTACTCTGGGAGCGTGTTGACGCGTTCGATTACTTGATTGCCTTGGGTACGCATATGCCCATGTCCGAAGAGGCCATCCACCAACGCATCGGTGTCACTGCCGAAGAAATGGCCGAAGGAGGTCGCTATGCAGGCGTCAATGTCTTTAACCATGAATGGGACAAGGCGGAGACGTTCCGAACATTGGGACAGATTCCCGCAAGCGATATTGAAGCATTGACCGAGGGACGCTTTAGCCAGACCGTTGATGTCACCGTCAACAAACTCATCTTTGACTATGACATGGTGCTGATCTGCGGTCCTGTCTTCCCACACGAAGTCGTGGGTATCTCTGGTGGCAACAAGTATTTCTTCCCTGGTATCTCCGGCCCAGAGGTCATCAACTTTACGCATTGGCTCGGTGCACTCATCACCAGTTATGACATCATCGGGACCAAGCACACACCTGTCCGTGCGGTCATCAACAAAGCCGCCAGTATGATCGACATGCCCAAGATGGCTTGCTGTTTTGCGATGAAGGGGAAAACCCTGCATGGCGTCTATGCAGGCACGATTGAAGATTCATGGGAAGCGGCTGCTGATATTGCCGTACAGATCAACATCAACTATGTGGACAAACCCTACAAAAAGGTATTGTCCATCATGCCCGAACTCTACGATGACATCTGGACAGCAGCCAAGGGCATGTACAAGATGGAGCCAGTGATTGCTGACGGTGGCGAAGTGATTATCTACGCCCCACACATCAGCGAGTTCTCCTATACACATGGCGAAGAATTAGCCGCAATCGGTTATCACGTGCGCGACTATTTTGTCAAACAATGGGACCAATTCAAAGAGATGTCGTGGAGTGCCTTGGCGCACTCAACCCACCTTCGCGGTCAAGGCCGCTTTGAGGATGGTGTAGAAACGCCACGTATTGATGTGACACTGGCAACCCAGATTTCACCAGAACGCTGCGCCCAGTTGAATTTGGGCTATTGCGATCCGGCCACGATTGACATTGCTGAGTGGGAGAACCGTGAGGATGAGGGTATTCTTATGGTTCCAAGAGCCGGTGAGATGCTGTATCGCATCGCCTAAACTTTAACTATGCTACATAACCGCAAGCGAGAATTAGACTATTTGGATACCCGCTTTGCCAGCCGACGAGCTGAATTTGTCGTGCTTTACGGGCGACGGCGTGTCGGCAAAACCAGCCTGCTCTACCATTGGTCACAGGGAAAGAAGCCGGGCACATCATCCATCTTTTTCTTTGCCACCAATGATGACAGCCAAACATTGCTCAAACGGTTCTCTCAATTGATCCGACAGGTTGAACACGGGCAGAATGGAGTTACGTTAGATGCTGCCTTTGTCTACAAAGATTGGGAAACGGCATTCAAGGCATTGGTTCCATTGGCACAGTCACAACGGTTGATTGTGGTTATCGACGAATATCCACGTTTAGTCAAGGCATTCCCGCCAATTTCGTCGTATATCCAGATGCTCTGGGACCTAGAACTTCAACATACACAGCTATTTTTTGTGTTGACAGGTTCACTCCTCAGTGTCATGAAACAGGAAATTCTCGACTCCAATGCACCCCTATACTTGCGCCATACATGGCCGTTTCAACTCCAGCCGCTGATTACCAGCGATTTGCCCGATTTTTTCCCAAACTATTCACCAACGGCATTGATTGAGACCTACAGCGTACTCGGCGGGATGCCCTATTACCTCATCTCTGTAGACCCAACCGTTGATCTGCTGACCAATATTCGTAATGCCATCCTCAAACCAGCGGGACCACTTTTCAACGAAATTCCACTACAACTTCATTTAGAGCTTCAAGGGCGCGATGTGATGTTGGCGATGCGGGTCCTACAGGCAATTGCCAATGGTTCGCATACCCGCGCTGAGATTCGTCAACGCTCTGCCCTCAAAGAAAGCACCCTAACAGACTACCTACAAACTCTAGAGGAACTCGGTTTGATTACCGTCCATCAACCCTTGGACCGTGTGCCAGACCAGCAACGATGGGGACGCTATCATCTAGCCGACCCATTTATGCGTTTCTGGTATCGCTATGTCAATCCGCGTCAAGCAGAGTTGGAAATTGGCTATGGTGAGGACAGCGTTTGGCAGGATATCCGGCTGCAAATGGCGCACATTGTTGCCCCAATTTGGGAGCAAATTGCACGAATGCATCTGCTGCAAAATGGAAGACAACATGAACTCCCACCGATCAACGAAGTCGGTTCATGGTGGAATCGTCGTGCGCAGCTTGACGTTGTCGGCGTGGACCGTCATACGCGTTCCGTCGTCTTTGGTGAAGTGCGTTGGCGGCAGGAGCCATTCACCCGCAGTCATCTGGAGAAGCTGATGTCGCAAAGCCAGCAATGGTTGCATGGCAGTGATACGCACTGGGATGTGCATTATGCTGTGTACGCTCGCACTATCGGATCGGAGTTGGTTGAGTTGGCAGAGCAGGAGCGGACGATACATCTATTTACGCCAGATGCTGTGACAAACAAGGCGTCAAATGCCTAAGAAAGACTTATGAATGCTCATATACAGTCAACACTAGAGCTATTTCTCAGTGAGCAGGTCATTGTAATTGAGGATGGAAAATTTATACCATCTCAGATACACCATCTAATCCCCTCAACATGGTTAGGTGCTCTATCTGAGGACACGCCATTATCCAGAAATTTAGCAAAGATTTGGGCAACAATAGATGGTTCTATTCATCCGGCGCGAGAGTGTCTATTTGAAATAACACAGAATATTGGCTTGGTTGTTTCATCTGCTTCTCAACATCCAATCGGGCTACTATATTTGTGCCAGCATAGCAATCAAACTGACCTATTTACTTGGTTAGGAATGCCGCCCGTCACGGCACATGATATCAATTTGTGGGAAAAACAAGCAGGTGTTCAGCTACCGCCAACCTATACAAATCTGTTGAAAATCCACAATGGTTTTTGGCTCGACGGTTGGTCATCGGTTGGCCCAAAATCGTTATCTCAACTATACTGGATTGAGTACCACGCAGACCAAACCGATCCACCTCGGCTACTTGCCTTTTCTGGCGATGGTGGTGGCAATGAACAGTGTTTTCATTATCAGAATAATAGTCCGACCAGTAATCTTTTGACTGTTGATTGGGACCATGAAACCAGAGAAGGCAGCCGAGTAAAACCCTTTGGCCAATATCTGCAAAATCTTTTCGAGACAGCGAGAGGGGCATAGCGTTTCAATCGCATCTTGCAAAAAGTTGAGCCAAATTATGAAAGTCCAAGTTACATGCTAGAGAAACCAAACATACCAGACGACGCGATTATCGCTGGATTGACTAAACACTACGATCTAAATGTCTTAGACCTCACCTTCTTGCCACTGGGCAATGATTCTGGCGCATGGGTCTACGCAGTCATTACCAGCACCAACGAAAAATTCTTTCTCAAAGTCCGGCGAGGAACACCCTATCAGCCCACTGTGCTTGTGCCGCGCACACTTTACGACCAAGGCATCAACGATGTGGTTGCGCCACTCTATACAAATACAAACACACTATGGGCTTCACTGGATGGCTTTTCACTAATTCTCTATCCCTTTGTTGAAGGAGAAATGGGGGCCGTGGTCGGGCTATCCCATGAGCATATCCGTGTACTTGGGCGTATCCTCAAACGCATCCATGAAAATCAACCGAATCCTGATGGTCCGTTGGCAGGCGTTCCTATAGAGCCATTTATCTCTAAATTGATTGACACCGTGCAAAAGGTCAAGGCCAAGATGGATGCGGGAGAATATAGCGATGATTTAGAGAAGGAGCTGTGGCTGTTTTGGCAAGAAAAGCGTGATGAGATTGAGCATATCCTTGCACGTACCGATGAATTGGGGCAGCAGCTACAAGCTGAAGAACACCAAATTGTTCTCTGTCATGCAGACATCCACACCTACAATACACTCATGACGCCCACCAAAGAATTAGTCATTGTCGATTGGGATGAGACGCTCTTTGCACCCAAGGAACGCGACCTCATGTTTATGATCGGTGGCATCTGGGGTGGTACAGGTGATATTGCGCTTGACGAAAAGCTGTTCTTTGAGGGCTATGGCATCACCGATATGGATACCCAAGTTGATTGGCGCGCTCATGCTTATTACCGCTATGAATGGGTCGTACAGGAGATTGGCGATTATGGTGCCCGTGTGTTGTTGATGCCCGACTTCGGAGATGAGACAAGAGCAGATGCAGTGCGTGGGTTTAAGTCGTTGTTTGACACAGGGGATGTGGTCGAGAAAGCATATGAGTCGGAGGCGAGAGTACGTTCATGAGTTTACTGTAGGGGTATGAGGTGGTATTGTGGTTGAGAAACCGAGTTTTT
>JBCCFC010000610.1:0-8190 GCA_039029935.1 Chloroflexota bacterium | reverse complement strand
CGAGGCCGTCCACCTCGTCGAGAATGGCCCGCCACTCCGCGGAGCCCGCCTCCACCGTACGTAGGTGACTGTACTTCCAGGATCATGCATCTCACTGTGATTGGGTGTTAGCGTCATCCCTGCTTCGGTGCTGGTTACATCCGTCACCGTATGGATTGCATGTCCATCTAGGGTAGATTGTGCGGTCAGCGTGGTCATATCGGTGCCAGCATCGGCTGGTACAAGTACGGTGACA
The DNA here is from genome assembly GCA_039029935.1 of Chloroflexota bacterium. Classification (GTDB taxonomy): domain Bacteria; phylum Chloroflexota; class Anaerolineae; order Caldilineales; family Caldilineaceae. The sequence goes on along the minus strand of JBCCFC010000610.1, from coordinate 7,955 downwards.
GTGACAGGCACTGCCATGCCAACGCCAACTGTTACTTGACTTGGCTCCACGCTCACTGCCCAATTTTGGCTGGAGTTTGCCGTAAGATTCACGGTATCGGTGACGCCACCACTGTTACGCAATATATGCACATAGGTGACGGTCGAGTTGGGTGTTGTCGTCTCACTCTGCCCATCACTCAGCGTCAACACATGGGGGTACTCATCCGCGCCAATGTCGGGACCAATGTTGGGCGCACGTCCCTCTCCATCAACGTCCTTATCGATGTCTGTTGCACCACCTGCATCAATCGCTGGCGATGCGAATGTCAGATGGTAGGCGTCCCATGATTCGCCTGTCCCGACAAACAGAGGGTTGTCATGCAAGTCGTTGGTTGTGACGATATTGAGGCCACCCGTTGCTGCGGTGTCATTCGTATTGCTAAACCAGAGGGTATGGTTAGCTTGGACATTGCCGCTTGCGCTGGCAGTACGGATACCATAGGTATGACCGGAGATGATAGTGTTGGTGAGTACAACGTTAACGCCAGATTGAACATATACCCCGGCATCACCGTCATTGTCTGCAATCGTATTGTGATACATGATGCCATTGCCAGATCGCCAGTCAATCCCATAACCATCGTTGATAACAATCATATTGTTATCGATTTGTTGACGAGAGCCGTTGATGAAAAGTCCTGTGCCACCATTCTTAGCGATGATGTTCGCCGTGATTGTCCCATTAGAACTAGAGGACCAATAATTGGCCGTCAACCCGCTCCCCGTATTACGGATGATACGGTTCCTTTTTATCAAGAAACGGTGGCTTGCAACCAGAGAAACCCCTGTACTGTTCTGCTCAATCGTGTTGTCTTCAATCACAACATCATGACTACTGCTTAGAGAAATTGCCGTTGCGCTATGCTGAATTGTACTTCGTCGAATCTGTGAACCATGACTACTAGAAAGCGAAATCGCACTATTGGATGAGCCTGTCGTGCTGATGATGTGGCTATTGTCGATGATGACACGTGTATTGCTCGCATAGATACCCTGTCCACGCGCCCGTTGAATCGTCAATCCCTGTACAGTCACAGTGATGCCACCCGTCTGCATGTACAGACCTGCTCCCTGCTCTTCACCATCCAAAATGGTCGGGTTGGCAATAGGATCAGCAGTGGACCAATCAGTACCATCATAGCCACCAGACAACGTGATTTCTTTGTTAATCGTGAGAAATCGCCCTTCCGCAGCAATATCTGGATTTTTGTAGGTTCCAGTCGCAATTTTGATGTGGTCGCCGGGCTGCGCCGCACTGACAGCTTCGTGTACGCTATTGTGGTCACAGTTGGCATCGGCACAAACCGTGATGATGTTGTTAGATGCAGTGTTTAATGACGCAGTGTTTGATGACGCGCGTACACGGCCACGAGCCATTGTTTGCAGATGATTGGTGGGCGCAGACATCGGACGATCTCCCGCAGGAGCCGTCTGTTTGATGTTGGCTGATATGTCTTTGTCTTGATAGTCACTCTGTTCTGTCTGTGTCAGATGAGACTGTTGTAAAAATGAAATGCGATGTGTGAGCAGTGATGATGGTGTCACATCCTGAAAAATAGGTACGTAACTAAAAAAACAAATGCAACTAACAATAATACATAGCGAGATGCTCTGACGAAGCATAATCCATCCTTTTGCCGGGACGGCGGAATCGCACACCATGATTTCATGATTTGCGGCTGGTTTGTCTTGATTGATTGTAGATTTTTACTTGCGAAAAACTGTTTATCTACTCTATGGGAAACTCTTGTAACGTTTTAGCAGTATGCCGTGAATTTGGCAGAGTTCCCCATAATTATCACACGATGACGCTGTGGCAAAGAAGAAAGTAACGCAGAAATTTTTACGTGTACGGGTTATAGGGATGAAAGTGCAAAAAAATTCAATTGTTGTAATCGTCAATAACAAGTTAAACAGATAACCTCGCGTTCCGCCCCTATCTGCGTCTGATGCTAGAGACGCAGATAGGGGTGGAACGCGAGGTTCGATTTTATTCAAGCTCTATTTGATTATTATATAGTTTAAGCCGATTCCGCCCTTTCCAACGCGGAAATAAAGCTCAAAAAATGTTCAGACCAGCCCGAAACCTCAGCCGTCCACAGCCCCTTGTAGTTAATGCCACGCGTATGCGCAGATACATCTACAATATAGTTGGTGCGGCCAAACGGCGCGGGGATACGCTTGTTGGGATGATCACAATCCTGACTGTCTGAGAAAATGATAATCCGATCTGGCGTTTCTTGCTCCTGCTTTTTGATGTACTCCAGGCACTGGCGGGTAAAGATACCGCCACCACCCAGACTACTGGCCTTGTTCAGAATATCACGGCTCAGTGCAAAGCCGTGCGAGGGGCACACCAACTCGGTTTGGTGGATGCGTTTGGCGTCGCTCCCCGCAGTGGCGTAGACGGCAATCCGTTCACACATTTCAGCAGCCAGCACGGTCATGGCCGCAGCAGCATCCATGCGTGTGAATTCGCTGCGGCTGCTCACCCGCGCACCCATAGAGCCAGAGACATCGACCACAAACACGGTATAGCCAGACAGTTTAGGGGCTTTTGCCAGCCCGCGTAGCATCAGTGACTCCAACTCGCACTCATAACGCGGTGCAGCCTTGGCTGCGGCCAGATAGTTTAATGGCAACAACCAACGTGGGTTCAGCGTCTCAAAGCCCTGCAAGATGGTCTGATGCGAGACACCAACCTGTTCCATGTTGCGTAGATTGCGCACAAAGGCCAATGCACCAAGCTTACGCTCGCTGATTAGCCGTTCCCACGATGCTTTCTTGTCCTGCCCTGCCGATAGTGCCACTTCCCACGTGTCAGGTGTAGGCAACGTATTCTCAGCCAGTTGCTTGAACAACTCTTCTTTGCCCTGTAGTGGCTTGGGGTGAACCAAGAACATGACATCACGCAGCTTGATCTGATTTTTGCGATTGTATTTTGCCAGTTGATAGGCATCAAACTTGTCAAACGCATTGCGCAGCCCGACTTTGACCTGCTTGGAGAGTGGCTGCTTGCCATCTAACCAATAGAGTGCAACAAACTCAGCCAGCTCATCCGCACGTAGGATGATGCGCGGCAGCAGTTGACCCACCAAGTGCTTATGCGTTTGGATGCGCGCCATCTCGCGCGCAATCAGTAGCGGCACATGGCGTAACTTTTGCTGCGTCTTGGCTTCAATCGCAATATTGAAGACTTCCTCTGGCTCGACTTGAGGAATCAGCGTTTTGATGGTATCGGCAACTGCTTTACCATCCTCATAAAACATATCCTCCCAGAGCAGGTTTGCCATCACAGAACGCCGCAACAGTCCTTTGGCATCCTGCTTGGCCGCAAGCAAACCAAAGCCGCCCGCCAATTGTGTTGTGGGGTCAATTCGAGGGTCGAGTGCCTTCTTATTTAGTTTCATGTTAACCATCCTCACAAATGCATGAAGCAAACCGTCGGGGAACAAACAGAATACAGATGTTAGCATGCTGCAAGCGCTCTGCCAATTGAGCTACCATCACATAAACCGTGATGGGCTGGACTCGAACCAGCAATCCTCTTGAGCAAAACGATTCTAAGTAGCTGCGTTCAACACCACCGACGGCGAGTGCTTCATGCTTCTTTAGGCCATTTCACAGAATGAAACAAGCCGTCGGGGAACAGGCGAATGCAGTCCGTTTAAAACAGCTACTGCTCTGCCCACTGAGCTACTGTCGCTATAAAAAACAATAGTGACAGGCTGGACTCGAACCAGCGACCTGTAGATTAGAAGTAACTGCGTTCTACACCACCAACGGCGAGTTTTCTGATTTATTTTGTCCAAGCAAAAAGCGGGTCTGCCTCTTCTTGAATCATCCAATCGACCACAGCCGTGCTAAACCCGTTGATGCGTGTCCACGTATCCTCAACATCAACCCCATACTTGTAGGGTGCAACGTTGAGCAGATAGAGCCGCTTGGCGTCGATCTTGCTATAGATGCCATCGTGTGTTTGCTCATCGGTGACCACAATCACACGGTCGGCCTTGCTCAATTTTTTCTGGACTTCCATCAATGCACCGCGTAGATAGGTCCCGCCATGTGGTTGGCTTTTCTGGATATCCGTAATCAACCCAAACCCACGCGTGGCGGCCACTTCAACCACCTGATTGCTAAACGTCCAGATACGCACATCATCGCTCAACTCATTGAGTGCAAGTGTCAACGCACACGCCGCATCAAGCCGATTCATATCGCCCTTGCGTGAAAGCCGTCCACCCATGCTCCCAGAGACATCAACGATAATGCGCGTGGACCCGTTGAGACGGTCACACTTTTCGATGGCTCGCATCATGCTGGTTTCAATGGCACGTCCAAACATGGGGGCGTTTCGCCACGCTGCCACGAACTGAAAGGGCAGCATTTTGCCAACACGTGCTTTGGACAATGCATTTTTGACCAAGGGTCGTGGCACATCAACTTTATCCATATTACGCAGGTTGCGGATGAGGGCCAGCGCACCCAATTTTTCCTCTTGCAACAGCCGCTCCCAAACAGCGCGTTTTTCTTCATCACCCTTGGCCGCAGACAGGTTAACCTCCCATGTATCGGGTGTCGTCAACTCGCGTTCGGCAATGCGCTTGAACAGCCCATCATCGGTTGGCTTTGGGTGGGTCATAAACATGACATCACGCAGTTTTACGGCATAGTCACGGTCATATTTGGCGAACTGGTATTCGTCAAACTTCTGAAACGCCATAGATAACCCACGCTTGGCTTGCTTGGAGAGCGGCTGCTTGCCCTCACGCCAATACATCGCCACAAACTCGGCTAACTCATCGGCACGCGTGATGACAGCGGCAATGGTGTCACCCACATCACGACCTTGGTGCAGCCGTGTGAGATGACGCGCCATCCACAGCGGTGCATGACGTAGCTTGAGTTCCTGCTTGGCGCGCAATGTCTCAGCAATCAACTCCTCTTTGCTTACTTTCCCTGCCAGCGTTGCCAATCGATTGGCAATGGAGTCGCCCGATTCATAGAAGGTGTTTTCAAAAAGCAAACACGTGGACAGCGTTCGGCGCAGTTCTCGTAGAGGTGTCTCACGCATGGCGAAACCACCTTCATGGGTTCTAACCTGTGGTTTTTGTGTATTTGTTCTTGCCATAGCAATACCTCCGATTTGGTTTGCAAGAGAGAATAAAAAAAGTTCAATGGGAAGTGATTTCCCAAAGAACTTTTACAGACAAGCCGTCGGGGAACAGGCGAATGCAGCACATTAGGTGCTCTACCATTGAGCTACCGTCACCATGAGAAAGGGGTGACGAGCCGGACTCGAACCAGCAACCTCCCGCGTAAAAGGCGAAGTATCTGCGTTCTACACCACCGACGACATTGATTGTTGCAGCATTGATTTTTATATTGTGTGAAATTCTGTTCAAAGGTGGGGAACAGACGACAACGGACTGGTATTTCCCTAAAAATAAGTAACCGTTGTCTTCACCACCACCTAGTGTGGAAAACCAACTTTTTATTTTGTTGTGTTGTTTGAAGACGGGGAACAAACGATAACGGAACGGTTATTTATTTGAGAAATAAGTAGCCGCTATCTTCACCACCGTCTAGCGCACAGAGACAATATCATGGCGGGTTGGCTAGTAATGTAAGCTGAAGTCCAATATAAAAGAATGTATGTTTCCCGTTATTTTGCTGCCATTTTTGTCATGAATGTAATGTCAAAATCTACATCTTTCGCTATCGTGCAATCCAAGGCAAATAGATACGCTGCCCCGTATCGCCAAGTCCATCATCAAGGCGTGACAACGAAATCGGGCCAATCACCAAATAATTGCCACCATCGCCCACAATATGCAGCCAATAGATATAGTCTGTTTCAGGGTTATCGACAATCGCCCCAATCACGGATGTATCTGCATATTGATAGGCCACACCCGCATCATCCTCACCGATGGCGGCAATTAATTCGCCACCATTGAGCTTGGTGGCCTCATCGTTATCGGTCAAACTACGCCAAAGATTAAAGCCATTCATGCCCGTTTCGGTAACGGTTCGCCAAAAAACGACGATTTCGTTTGTTCTCTCATCCCAGATAAGCTGAAAATCGGCCACAAGTTGATCCGACCCGGCAACACCAACTTCGGGCAATGTGACTGGTGTCGGCGTGGGATAGGGGGTATTGGTGACGGTTGGTGTATGGGTAACAGTGGGCGTATGGGTAACAGTGGGTGTCGGCGTGGATGTGGAGGTTGGCGTATTCGTTGCTGTCGCAGTATTGGTCGGCGTGGGGGTAAACGTTGATGTAGGCGTCGGTGTATAGGTTGGGGTTGCAGTTAGTGTGGGCGTGGCTGTACTGGTCGGCGTGGCTGTACTGGTCGGCGTGGCCGTGCTGGTTGGTGTATCGGTTGGCGTAGGCGTTGCGGTTGGGGTCGGGGTGACAGTCGGTGTATGGGTTGATGTTGGGGTCGCCGTTGGCAGTGCCTTGACAATGGTGACACCGCCATCCAGTGCATCCCCCATCACACTGCGGCTCTGTTCGTTGGCAAAGCTGGGATGAGGCGCAGTGGAGAAGCGGATATGTGCATCTTGGTGACTATCTGTGTCTGGCTCGCAGATGACATCAAAGGTAAGGGAGGCAATGATGCCATCGGGAATCACGGCAGACGGATAGGACAAATCCACAATCACAATATCCAGTTCACCATCCGTATCCTGCTCATCAAAGGTTGTTGGGGTACGAAAATCGGCAGGCAGGGTATAGGTGATGCCATCGGGTTTCAGGTCGCTATAAACGTTGGTTTCGCGGAAGTCGAGACAGGTTTCATCAAAGTCAATCGAGAAGAGCAGCCCGATAATTGGCTCACCATTGCTGGCGAATTGAATAGGGATGGTGATGGCACTGCCTGATGCGGCAAGGATGTTGTTTGGTATGCTAAGGACAGGACCCGCATTGTTCAACACACTTGGGTTTATGGTTATGCTGGCTTGGAGATTACTTTGCTGTGTACGCTCGTGATGCCAGATTCTATTGAGTCCACTCCCATAGATGAGGCTACTCAATGTGATACAGATGGTAAGAATCAATTTATATGTAGTCAAGGTTTGCACGGTTTCTCCTCTGTCAATCATTATCTTGTCACAATCGGGAGATACACATGGTCATCCTGTCGGCTCTCAGCAGGCAACACGGTCACGTCGATAGGGCCAAAGAACGTTGAACGACTACCCTCTTCTACCGCCTGTACCCAGTAACGATAGTGGGTGTTCAGGTCAACATCAACATCGGTATAGGTATAGACACCTGCACCATGATCCAGTGGAATCAAGTCATCGGAGATACGTTCTGCGTTGGCGTTGTCCATCAAGCTGCGCCAAACATAAAAACCCTGCAAGCTACCCGTGCCATTGGTCTGCCATGATAGAATCGTTTCCTCAAACGCTGATACACTCTGGAAATTGCTCACCAAGAGCAACTGTGCCGAGGTTGGTTCATCGGGTGATGACGAAGTAGGTGTTGCTGACGGTGTAACAGGTGGTGTTCCGGTGACGGTCACTGGAACGGTCATTGAAGGGGTTGCCGATTCGTTTGGCATCGGGAATTCTGTGCCATTGTTGGGCAGGGGTGTTGCAGTGGATACTGGCGTTTCAGATATGGGTGTCTCGGAAGTTGGTGTATCGGATACTGGGGTCTCCGATACTGGCGTTTCAGGTCCGGGTGTTTCAGGTCCGGGTGTTTCAGATGTTGGCATGGGTGTCGTTGTGCCAGTAATCACAGGGGTTGACATAGGCGTTGGGGTAGCATCACCAGCATAGCCAAAGATGGGTCTGTTGAAATTGTCGAGCCAATTCCAGTCAATTTAACACCAACACCGACATTGATTGTTGAACCAACACCTGACGATAGCGGTAATGATGCTGGTAGTGATAATG
>JBCCFC010000609.1:0-8197 GCA_039029935.1 Chloroflexota bacterium | reverse complement strand
GTTCAAGACCCGGGTGAGCCTGGAATTCCAGGTTGGACTATTCACCTCTATGGACCAAACGGGAACATCATTGCCACAACCACGACCGACGAAAATGGCGTCTATTGCTTCATGAATTTGCGCCCTGGGGTCTACGTTGTAGGCGAAGAGGTTCCCGATGGATGGGAACAGACTTTCCCGGATTCTGGTGTCTACGAAGTGCAGCTAGACAGCGGGCAGGTCATCGAAGGGCTGGACTTTGGCAACCGCCGTGTCCCTGATGGGGGCAGCATCTACGGCGTCAAATTTAATGATTTGAATGGCAATGGCGTGTGGGATGACGGTGAACCGCCGATTGCGGGCTGGACTATCTATCTCTATGATCCAGCGGGTAATATCATTGCGGAGACCAAGACAGACGAAAACGGCGTCTATTGCTTCATGAACTTGCCAGCAGGTCTCTACATTGTCAGCGAGGAGCATCCTGTCGGCTGGACACAAACCTTCCCTGACACGGAAGTGTATGAGGTTCAGATTGGCAATGGTCAGGTCATTGAAGGGCTGAACTTTGGCAACATGCGCGAACCTGATGGTGGTAGCATTTATGGTGTCAAATTCAACGATTTGAATGGCAACGGTGAATGGGACAGCAACGAGCCACCGATTGAGGGCTGGATTATTTATCTTTATGACGCCGATGGCAATCTGATTGCCGAGACAAAGACCGATGAAAGTGGTGTCTACTGCTTCATGGACCTGCCACCGGGACTCTATACTGTCGCTGAGGAGCAACGCCCTGGCTGGACACAAACATCCCCAAGCACAGAGGTGTATGAGGTTCAAGTCGGCAATGGTCAGGTCATTGAGGGACTGCACTTTGGCAACATGGAAGACCCCGATGATGGTGGCATCTATGGTGTCAAGTTCCATGACCTCAACGGCAACGGGGAATGGGATAATGGTGAGCCTGTCATTCCAAATTGGACTGTGTATCTCTATGATGCGGATGGCAATCTGGTTGCGATCACCACAACCGATGAAAATGGCGTCTATTGCTTCATGAACCTGCCAGCGGGTCTCCACATTGTCGAGGAAGAGATGCGCGATGGGTGGGTCCAGACCTTCCCAGATACGGGTATCTATCGGGTAGACTTAGAGCCAGGTCAACAGTTGGATGGCCTGAACTTTGGTAATCAGCTAGAGCCAGGCAGTATCTATGGCGTCAAGTTCTATGATCTTGATGGTGATGGTGTGTGGGATAGCGACGAGCCGACCTTACCGAATTGGACAATCCATCTATATGACGCGGCGGGCAATATCATTGCCACCACAACAACCGATGAAAACGGTGTCTATTGTTTCATGGGGCTACGTCCGGGCTTCTATGTTGTCGGTGAAGAGCTACAAGATGGTTGGACACAGGCCGCCCCAGCGTCAGAGGTGTATACAGTTCTGCTGCATTCTGGTCAGGTGATTGAGGGCTTGCATTTTGGCAACCGTCAAGGGATCGGCGAAATTCACGGCATGAAGTTCCATGACCGCAATGGCAATGGTGTCAAAGACCCGAATGAGCCGGGATTAGAAGGCTGGACCATTCTGCTGGTTAATTCAGCGGGCGAGGTCTTTAGCGCAACCACAGATGCTGCTGGCAACTATTGGTTTATGGGTCTTCCTGCGGATGTTTACACCGTCGTTGAAGTCATTCAACCTGGCTGGACGCAGACCTACCCGTTATTGGGTGGTCATATCGTCACAGTGGGTGATGGTGCTATCATCGAGGACATCGACTTTGGCAACCTGCGTAAGGACGATGAATGGTGTCATGTGGGCTGGGACATCAATGTCTTCAATGACAATGTGAACGAGGTTGAGGTTGGCATGAACATTGTCAACAACTCTGGCAACAACGCAACCTATACGGTCAATGTGGTTGGCTCCCCTGGCTTCACCATCAACGGTTTCTATACCAATCCACCCACACCGATTGCAGTCGCCAATGGTGGTATCCAGTATGTGATGGTCTTCATGTCGCCATTGCCCACCTTCACCGGACCAAGCGGCCTGTACCATGTGATTGTCACCAACAACGCCACAGGTCAGAGCTTTGGCTGTTCGGCGCAGTTGTGGCAGAGCGATTTGCTGGGCGTTGCGCCGTTAGACGATGTGCTGATACAGAAGTTGCAGCCACTGGTTCCACAGCAGCTAGTCTTTGAACTGCACAATTTGGGTGATCAGGATTTGCTGCCTCAAATCGAGATCATGGATATGTTTGGCTTGCCCGGGCAAGAACTGCCGCTTATCAGTCTGGATGGCCTGCCACCCGGGGAGCCAATCTTGCGTGAGGTGCTAGTGCCTGCGGGCGAAATCGTGGAAGTGCCTGTGCAGGTGGAACTGTTGGAGCCAGTCCCCAACGGCATGGGGGACATCATTGTTTTGGTCGATTTGGGTAACGATGGTGTGCCAGATGCTGCATCTTCAATCATTGTCCAAGCGGTGAATGATCGACCAACGGTCTACATTTCACCAGAGAGCGGCACAGTCAAAGTCTCGGACCGCTACACAGCCAATGTCCAGATTGACAACGTAGCCGATCTCTATGGGATGCAGATTGAAATTGCCTTTGATCCAGCTTTAGTCGGTGTGGTTGATGCCTTTGACTTCCTGCCTGGTATCCAAATCTTGCCCGGTGACTTCCTGCCACCCGATGTAACAATCCAGAATATTGTTGGCATGGACAATGGCCTCATCAACTTTGCCATCACGCTTGAAGGACCACAACCGGGCGTCACGGGCAGCGGTCTGCTTGCTCAGATAGTCTTTGAAGGTGTCGTATCGGGCACAACGCCGATATCGTTGACTCATGTCATTCTGTCTGACCCTGACTCACAGAGCATTCCACACACAACCAGGGATGGTCAACTCACAGTTGAGGAGGCCGACCCATTTGTCGATATTCGTGGACGGGTCATCCTTGAACGGCGTGACAGCAACGCAGGTGCGCAAGTCTGTATCGACGACCAGTGTATTCTGACCGAGGCCGATGGACTCTTTAGCTTTGCCAACATGCTGCCCGAAGGCACAGTACACGTCTCGCATCCAAGCTATCTACGATCCAGCTATACGTATTCGGGTACACCTGGCACTGGCTTGATATTACCGCCAGCCACATTGCTCGGTGGCGACATCAACCAAGATGATCGCATCGACATCATCGACGGTGTACTCATCGGGTTGGCATGGAACAGCACACCGGGCGACCCACACTGGAATCCCAACGCTGACATCAACGACGATGGTGTGGTCAATGTTCAGGACCGTGTGGCAGTAGCGTTTAACTGGCTGCAAAGCGCACCCGGCCCTTGGGACGATGTGGTTGCCAGTGGACAATCTTTGTTCAATCTTGGCATCTATCGACCAGCCAGTCTGCTCCTAAGCGACGCCTCTGCCGCCCAACTCACGCTCTCACCCACACAGGCAGAAATCTCTGTACTGGGTGAAGCAACCGAGGTTGACATCGCGGTAGAAGATGTCTCCAACCTCTATGGGTTTAGCATTGAATTGAGCTTTGACCCAGCCCGTGTCCAAGTCAAAGACATCAACCCCATCGAGAACGGTGTGCAGATTCGTGTCGGTGAATTTTTGGATGTGTTGAATCAGCAAGTGCTGGTCAACCGCGTGGACAATGACGCAGGCACGATTGAACTGGCCGTCACCCAGACCCACCCCGCCACCGCCAAAGCAGGGAGCGGCGTACTGGGAACCATCGAGTTTGAAGGCGTTGCCAATGGACAGAGCAACATTCAATTTAGCAGCATTCAGTTGGTGGATGATGCGGCGTCGGCCTTCTCGCCAAGTGAGACAGTTGAAAGTCGCATTCAGGTAGGGGATAGTATGTTGTATTTGCCGTTGATTACCCGGTAATTGATCCATCGTTCCTCGTCATTTAGTGAAAGCAAAAAGACTCGCTGAATTAACGAGTCTTTTTGCTTTCATAGACAAAGCCTCTTTAGAAGGCGTCCCACCGAGAACCGTCCGTTTACGGCGGTTCGATGCTTTGATCGCGCTGCCTTTGTCAGCCTCGAAGAGTACAGCTATGACATAGGTGTGTTGGACCAGATCGGGCAGGAGTGGTTGCCGGGCGGTGATTATTCGGTGGTACTTTATAGCAGTCACATGGCGAAGACGTTGCCCCCTGTGGAACAGGCGTTGCGTGATGCGCTGACGGCAATCATATTTTAGAATGCTTTCAGTGTTCTTATAAATAAATGATATAATGATTTAACCGACCATCATAGAACAAAAGGGGGTTGGGGTGGGGATGGAAATCAAACAAGCGTTCGTTTACACCCCAAACTCCGCCCCCGCCTGCACCACCGTCTCATACACATAGCGCAAATACGAACGGCCAAAATACACATGCCAGCCATCCTCCAAACGCCAAATTGTGCCGCGTACCTTCGCAACGCTGCTGATTTTCACCGTATTGACAGGAAAGACTGATGGATGTAAATCCAGCCCACAGAGTTTGCTCAGGAGCGTGGATGAATCATCACCGCCGATGTAGAGTCCGGCTTGTCCTTCGGTTTGGTCGGTGACAGTTACATTGGGAGTAGGGACAAAGCTATCACCCACATGCTGGTTGACGATTTCAAGTGCGTTGCTGGAAAGCTCGGCAATCAACAGATAGCGGTTGGGGGTGATGCGCCCGATGACCACCTGTGCCTCGGTGAACACAACATCGCCGTTCTTTTCGGGCGCAGCACCAAAGGCAGCGGTCAGCACCTCGCCGGCCTGCGCACCGACGATTTCGACGGTACAGTCCCAACTTTGGTCGGTGATGGTGATGGTGGTGGCTGAACTCATGTTGGCGGGCGAAGGTGTCTGCCAGCCGAGATGCTCGTCAAATGTTGCGCCCTTGTTGGCGTGGATTGCATGTAATGGACTCAATCGCTTCATGATCGTAACCTCTCACCTGTTGGGTCTACAAATGCACCGTGATGCACCTGTGCTGGAATCAACTCACCATTGCGTCGAATCAGGAATCGTGCCTTGGGGACATCGGCCACCGCTTTGGGCAGCCAACATAGCCCGATGGTTTCGTCAAGCGTGGGGCTATACCGACTCGATGTCACCCAGCCCACAATATTGAGACCAATCGGGTACTTCTCGCTGGCAGGCACAGTCTCGACAATCTGCAAACCCTCTTCGGGGACCACGCCTGTGACATTCATCTTGAAGCCGACCAGCCGTTGCTTGATGCCATCTTCGGCAATGCGTGTTAATGAACGTTTGCCCAGAAAATCTGGTTTGTCAAACTTGACGGCCCAGCCCAAATCTGCACTCAGCGGATCGGCCAATGCATCGGTGTCCTGCCCAACAATAATGTGCCCTTTCTCCAGCCGCAGTACGCGCTGCGCCTCAACACCAAAGGGTGCAATGCCCAACGGTTCGCCAACCTCCAATAATTTTTCCCACAAGGACTGCCCATAGCTGGCAGGGGCATGAATTTCATACGAAAGTTCGCCTGTAAAGCCGATGCGCATGAGGCGACAGGGAACGCCCTTGATCTTCATCTCACGCATCCGCATGTAGGGGAATGCACGGTTGCTCACCTCGTCGGCATCCAGTCCCAGTTTGATGAGCAATTCACGTGACTTTGGCCCCGCAAGGTTGATGGCAACGTAATCCTCGCTGACCGCTGTGATGTGAACACCTTCTCCCCAGCCCGATTGCGCCCACCACTGGATGGTCTCATAGACGCCGCCAGCACCACCTGATGTCGTGGTCATGTACCACTCATTTTCGGAAACCCGTGCGGTCACACCATCATCTGACACCACGCCTTCGGTGGTACACATGATGCCATAGCGCACCCGCCCAACCCGTAAATTGCTAAACTTGTTGATGTACAGTTTGTCGAGGAGTTCAGGGACACCCGGACCTGTGAGCTTGATTTTGCCCAGCGTGGTCACGTCGATGATGCCTGCATTTTCACGAACGTTGCGCACTTCGCTGACCGGATCGCCATAGGTCTCTGGACGCATCCACAACCCTGCCCCCATCATGCTAGCACCGTTGGCGATGTGCCAATCATGCAGCGGTGTATAGCGTACAGGCTCCATCAGTTGACCACCCAGTGTACCAAACTTGACCGGACGATAGGGTGGGCGTGAGGTTGTCTTGCCCGTCTCGTTCATGCTCCAGTCATTGTACTTGGAGACAAGATGCATGGTGTTGAGCGATGACCAACGCCCCTGCGACGGTCCCATCGAGATTGTGCTATAGCGTTTAAGCAGTTCGATGCTGCTGTAGCCCTCGGCAATGGCATCCTTGACATCTTTATCGGTGACATCCTCGTCCAAATCGACAAAGCGTTTGCCTTTGGTGTCGCCAATGGCAATGATGTGCGATGCGTTACGGGTGGGTTCACCCGCTTTTTGCTTGGCAATCCCTACGGCTTCTTGTGCATCTGGCTCCGTGCCATGCCCCGCATAGGCTGCTGCCGCCCGTCCCATATAGTCACCTTCGGCAAACTGTGTGGCGATGTCAAATGCACCCGCCACCCGTCCCGCCAAGAAGACACCCGCCGGCACAACATCCGTTACATGCTCACGACGAGCCTCGTTGTAGGGGAAGGTACAGCCGACCGTGGCTGGCAGTTCATAACGTGGCGTCCATCCCGTTGCCATCAAGATGGTATCACAAGGGATGGTCTGCCATTTGGTGTGGTCAAAGAGCGGTGCAACGACCGCACCATTGACCGCTGTGTTGCCAGTGGCCTTGACAACGGTATGTTGCCAATAGGTAACAGGCACATTGACCGATGCCAGGTCAGGTGGCACTTGTCCATTGGCGCGCTGGTCCACAATGCCCGACACATCAACCCCTGCATCCACCAAATCACGCGCCAGACGCCAGCCATCGTTGTTGGCCGTGACAATCAGCACCTCTGACCCACAGGCGACACCATGCCCATGCAACAGCCGCTCGGCAGCACTTGCCATCATGACGCCTGGCAGGTCGTTGTTGTCAAAAATGATGGGTTGGTCCTCTGCGCCTGTGGCAAAGACAGTGGCCTTGCTCCGAATTTTGAAGAGGCGTCTATCGCGTTCGGCAAAGAGCCAGTTATCCTCAAATGTCCCTTGGACGGTCGTATCCGTGTAGACGGTTAAATTATCGAGTTGATTCGCCTGGTCAATCAATCGCTGCAACGGGCCTTGGTCTGCACTATAGCGCAGATGCCCACCCAGCGCGGGTCCATCATCAAAGAGCAGGGTACGCGCACCAGCGGTGGCGGCGGCAATGGCAGCACTCAATCCTGCTGGACCACCACCGACGACCACAACATCCGCATGAAGATATTGCTTGTCAAAGTCTGCATCCAGCGGTGTGTTGATGTCTAATCTGCCCAGCCCCGCAATATTGCGGATCACCTTCTCATAGGTCGGCCACAACCGTTGCGGATGGATAAAGGTCTTGTAATAAAAACCCACAGGCATAAAGCGGTCGCCAAATCTCGTGAGACTCACGAAGTCATTCTCCAGCGACGGCCATGTGTTGACCGACTCAACCGTCATGCCATCCTCGACCTTTGTCAGCCACACGCTTTCGCTGACCTGATTGCCAATCTGTACCATCGCATTCATGCTGTGTCCATGCGCCTGCAATCCACGTGGGCGGTGATACTTGAAGGAACGCGCAATCACACGCACATCATTTGCTGCCAACGCCGAGGCAATCGTATCCCCTGGATGGGCACTGTATGATGTACCGTTGAAGGTAAAGTGGATGGTCCTGCTGCGGTCAATCAATTCATGGGATTGACGCTCTAGTCTCATAGACTTGATGACGGTCATGTACTTGGCTCCCATAAATATGTCTTTGCAACCACATTGGTCTTTGTATGTCGTTCAGCCAAGAACCACGTGCCACAGCCACTGCGGTGATACCACCACTCCTTCTGTGTCCCTAGTTTGTTCTCACGCATATAGATATAGTCCGCCCACGCTTCATCCGTGGTCTGCATTGGTTTTGGCGGACGTGGATTGTACTCTCCCCCAAAGCGAAACTCTGACTGATTCCGCTGCCCACAATGCGGACAGGTTAGTTGCATCATGCTTTTTTCTCCACTTTTTTCTCCAACCGTGTGTTGATACGTAGGGGTGTGAGGTAGTGTAGGGAAAATGGTCGATTTCTTGCAAGAAATCGACCATTTTCC
>JBCCFC010000608.1:0-8205 GCA_039029935.1 Chloroflexota bacterium | reverse complement strand
TTAGGTTAATCGCACAGTCATATTTTCCATTCAATTGATGAGGTAAATCGGGTGTTTCGTCTTTGCTAATCTCTACAGACGGCTCAAAAAAGATACCCAAATCATATACCTCAACCGCTGTCCATAGCGCGTGCGAAACCAACAAACTACTGCGTGTGGCTTCGTTGCCAGCATCTGTTGAAATACTGATGCGAGCCTCCATCTTATCCACACGATTTTGTAGATTCGTGTAATCGTTATCGCTAGATGAAAAATCCATAAATAAGTCACCATTAGGGATGATTTGTATATCAAAAATGGTTTCTAATTCGGTTGGTGAATAATTTCGATAATCATGGAATGACATAGCGTGACCTCCATTATAATTATTGGGGTATACCGTTTAAGATTGGGTTACCGCCCTAGCCCAACCAGAATTGGCGCAAGTAAAATACTCACCCCAAATAGGCCTACAGTGATAACCATATAGATTGCATACATACGCATGGAGCGGGCAAAGCCCGCATTGGGGTCAATATTGCCAAAGGCGATTTGGCTAAGCGAGGTGACAATGAGCAGAATCAGGCCGATTTTGTAGAATTGAAAATCAAACTTCTGCCCCATCATGATGATGCTCAACAGCATGAGGATGACCAGCAATAGCTGAACGACCGATGCAAATGGATATTTTCGTTGAATCATTAGACTTCACCTCGTACTGTACCAAAGGTCATCCCGACCAGCAGATATTTTTGGAAGAAGAAGATCATGACAACGGGCAGCAGGACATACATGGTGGAGAGCGATGCGATAAACGCCCAATCAATGTTACCACCTGCATCCACTAACCCGACGGCTAATGCATATGGAATCATCTGTGTCGTGCGACCACCAAGGATGAAGTTGAAGAGAAATTCGTTCCAAACAAAGATGAGGTTGAAAATAAAGGCCGCAATGAGTCCAGGTACAACTTGTGGCAGTACCACTCTAAAAATGACATGGATGCGAGATGCACCATTGACCAAGCCTGTTTCATCAAAGCGTTCTGAAACACCGTCGATAAAGCCTTTCAGAATCCAGATGGAGAAGGGGATGCTAAACATGGCATAGAGCATGAAGACACCAAAGGTATTGCGCATCGAAAAGGCGTTGAACATCTGGAAAATCGGCACGACAGCGGCAGCAGCGGGGACCATTCGCGTAGAGAGCAGCAGGAACATCAGAAAGTTGGTCGAGGCAAATTTGTAGCGTGAAAAAGCGTATGCACCCAAGAATGAGACCGCTGTCGCCACGATCACAGAGCCAATCGACAAAAAGATGCTGTTGATGAAGTAGGGAATGGTGTTGTCTTCGGCGATGGTGTTGAGAATGTTGTCAAAGGTTGGTGTGAAGATAAACTTAGGTGGGATTGCCAAGATGTCGTTGGGTGTTTTCAACGCTGCCAGAATAATCCAGAAAATGGGCAGAAAGAAGAGGATGGCGACAAACCACAGGGATGCATAGTAGAGACGAGTTTGGTTGTTGTTTTTAGGCATTTTGCTCACCCTGTGTACTACTTTGGCTCAAGTTCAAGATATAGAGATAGATAGACGTGAAGGCGATGGCGATTAGCAGCAGAATCACGGCCAATGCTGATGAGAAGCCTAAGTCGAGGCTGGCAAAGGCAAAGCGATAGAGCTTCAAGCCAATCAACTCGGTGACATTACCTGGCCCGCCGTTGGTCATCAAGAAAACAAGGTCCGTTGTCTTGAAGGCGTCAATCGTGCGCAACAAAATACCGAGCATGAGGATAAACTTGCCATGTGGGAAGATGACATACCGCAATTGTTTCCACCAAGACAGCCGGTCAATTTCTGCGGCTTCCAACTCTGCTTTGGGTACAGACCCCAATGCGGCCAAGGTCATCAGAATCATAAACGGCGTCCACATCCAAATATCGACAAAAAGAACCGCACCAAATGCCCAATCAACGTTGGTTAGGAAGTCAATCTTGTCGCCGCCCAAGCTGGTGATGAAGTAATTGACAATGCCAAAGGTTGGCTCATAAATCAATCGCCAGAATAGCCCCGATGCAACAGGCGTCAACACCATCGGCGTAAAGAGCAGCGTCAGCGCAACCCGTCGTCCCGGCATCTCTGTGCTGCCCCAGAAGAGGAAGCCCAGCGCAATGCCCAGCACGGTTTGGATGCTCACCGCCAGCAGCACGAAGACAAAGGTACGGCCAAATGCGCCCCATAGGTCGGCGTCTTCATAGATATCGACAAAGTTCTCAATGCCAATAAATTCCGGTGCGGCGGGTGACATCAGTGAATAGTCATAGAAGCCAAGGCCGATCATCCATAGTGTTGGGATGACGTTGAGCAGAATAAAGAATGCCAATACAGGGGTGATGAGTGCAATTGAAAAATAGCGCGATTCCTCAAAGGCTCGCCAAGGATTGCGGCGTGTTTGTGGCGTGCCTAAACTATTTTCTTGGTTTTCAACAATCTGTGCGTTTGTCATGGTGCAAGACCTGAAATTACTTCCAGGAAGGGTCTACCCTTCCTGGAAGTGTAGTGTTACAGAAGCGTAATACCTTCCAACTCGGCGGGAACAGGTGTCTCTGTGCGTCCCTTGTCAAGGAGCAATTCCTGCTGCTTGGCCGCGATGTAGTTCAACACATGTTGTGGGTCATCGACCTGACCAGCAACATAGGCGTTGTAGGCTTCTTGCTGGATTGCCAACAGTTCGGCATACTCTGGCAAGTGCCAGAAGTCGCGTGATTTGCCTTCACCCAACATCTCTTTAAAGGCACGGGCATATGGTGAACTTTCCTCAAAGCCTTCAGCCTCGATACCCGCCTTGCTCCAAGGCAGACCACCGTTGGCGATGAACTCAGCCTGTGTCTCGTCGGTGTACCACCATTTCAGGAAGTCGATGCACGCGCGCATGTGGTCATCGTCATTGAATGAGTTGATCACCCAAGGCTGTCCCCCCATCGCACCGATAACGTCACGTGAGCCATCCGGGAACTCAAACTTTGGATGTGGTACAGCAATAACCTTGCCTTCGAGTTCTTCTGGAATCATGAACAGACCAACCGCCAACCATTGGAAGGCTGAGAAGACTTTACCCTGTGTGAACTGGTCAATCATGGAACCGATACCAAAGTCAGATGCGCCTTCGTTCTGATACTTGGTCAATGAAGCGAAGTATTCCAACTGTGCAGCGTTCTCTGGTGTGTTCAATACACCAACAACGTCGCCTGTGGCTGGGTCCCAGATGTCACCACCAGTGGCGTAGACGTATGGGTGGTAGGCGCATGAGAAGAAGTCATACTCTTTGCTATACATGATGGCCGTGCCCGCCATGCCTTCATCTGGTCGATGGAAATGCTCAAAGACCTCTTCATATTCCTGAATGGTCATCTCGGCAAATTCTTCGTATGTGGTGGGCAGTGGCTTGCCATAGGCCGCTTCAAATGCTTCCTGCTCTGCTGGGTCTTCCAACATGTCCAAGCGCATAAACACACCCTGCGTGTCTGGCATCTGTGGGAAACCCCAACGCTGTCCAGAACCGTCAGGATAGACCTGATAGGTTTCGCGAACCAGTGAACTATAGACTTCAATGTCCAACTCTGGATTGAGTTCATAGACATCATCGGCACGGATAATCCAGCCTGGTTCAGAGAGCGCACCGAGCCATTGGCTGTCAGAGATGATCAGGTTGTATTCCTGTGACTTGGACGCCAGCGTTGGTGCAACTTTTTGGAAGAGAGCGGCAAATGGCGCCTCTGTCTTCTGTACATCCACATCGTAGCCAAATTTCTCTTTGGCATGTGCAGCAAACGTTGGAAACATCTCAATCGGCAACTGACTTGGCGGCCAACCAGCGATCACGGCCAAGCTCAATGTCAGCGATTTGCCCTGCATGTTGGTTTCGTTACTACCCAACAGTGGATTGTCATCACCACCAGCGTCTCCCCCATCACCACCAGCATCACCGCCAGCGTCACCACCACCATCGCTTGGTGCGGGTCCACAAGCAGCGACCAACGCGCTACCTGCACCGAGTGCAGCCGCACTTTGCATGAAACGACGACGGTTCATGATGAATGCTTTTTGTTCTTTCGACATGATGTCTCTCCTCTTGAAACTCTATAGATTTGGTTGGCTATTCGTAGGCACCCACAGGGTTCCCGACCCTTGCGGTCGCCCAAACCACAGAAAGAGGGCGACCGCAAGGGTACGCCCCTACGACCACACAACTTCACGTAGCCAAATTTTATCTCCTGAAAGTCAGGATTTATTGTGAAACGATTTGATAATTACGGTGTCGATTAAGATTGTCCGGTTACTAACCGGACCTACAAATCCCATCAGAACTTAATTGACATCGTATATATCATCGTCCTATACACAAGATGATAACACACTACCTGTCGCCTGCAACATATACAGCATCGACATCGCACCTGGGTCAAGATGACCAATGCTTCGTTCACGCAGCTTTGAGGCACGCCCTTTCTTCGCCATCATCTCTGCCGTAGACTCAGCTCCGGTCTGTGCAGCAGCGAGAGCCGTATCCCATGCATCAGCCAGCGATTGCCCATCATTGGCGGCATCCCCAAGCGCCGTGACAAAAGGCGAAAGCGTGTCAATCATGGTCTTGTCACCGGGTTTGGCTTTGCCTAATTTTAGAATGGCGTTGAGTCCAGCGTCAAATGCTGTGTGGACGAGCGTAGCGTCAACTTCGTTTGCACCAATCTTTTGGCCGATGTTCATCATGAACATCCCCAGCAATGGACCCGATGCACCACCCGCAGCGTCTGCAAACGCGGTCCCCGCCTGCATGATGACCATCCCTACTGGTCCGTCATTGCTGGCAGACGCAGTGTCTGTTGATGAGATCGCCACGACAGCCGCACGTAACCCGCGCACCATCGTGCGTCCGTGATCGCCATCACCCGCAGCGGCGTCCAGTTGACCTAGCTCTTCTTCGTGTGCTTCGATGCGTTGGAGGGCAGCCTGGAAGATTTGTTGGATGTATGTTGTTGATGTGTCTTTGCTCATAGGTATTGACTTGGTATTGCGTATAATATGTTTGGATAAGATAGTCTTCACATTATAGTCAAAACCCAGATAAGAGGCAAAACGAAATCAACTCAAATAGCGACCTTTGAGAAATCAACGTGCGGTGAGTCGCGATGTCACCAATGATACGCCACAGATAGACGTCGATAAACCATGTCGTCGCTGCCAAAAGGCATTGCCAGACTGTCTGTGGTTTGATATAATTGTATACACGTAGACGGTTTTATATCAGCATCCCACACAGGAGGTTTGGCTTATGCAAGAAGATCAACATCATGAATGGAAACGACTTTGGCACGATGATCATTTAAAATGGATTGCGGCTTTTGCCAACGCACAGGGCGGCACATTGGTGATTGGCAGAAATGATCAGGGAGAGGCAATCGGTGTGCCCAATGCAAAAAAATTGATGGAGGACATCCCCAATAAGGCTCGGACTGTGCTGGGCATCATTGTGAATGTCAACTTACGCCATGAAAATGAACAGGATTTGGTCGAGATATCGGTTTCTCCTCATCCCAACCCCATCAGCCATCGAGGAAAATATTATTACCGGAGTGGCAGCACCCTGCAAGAACTCAATGGCATGGCTCTGCAACACTTTTTGGTGCGCAAAAAGGGATATGAGGTAACTTGGGAGAACACCCTCATGCCCTCGCTGGGTCTTGATGATTGTAGCGCTGCCGCGTTTAAACTGTTTCGCACCAAGGCTGTGAGCAGTGGGCGTATGAGCGATGCCATTCTGGAGGAGAGCGATGAGTCAATTTTGACACGGCTAGAGCTGATTGAGGGCGGTAATTTGACACGTGCAGCGGGTCTGCTCTTTACCGATACACCCGAACAGGTCGTCACGGGAGCCTATATCAAGATTGGCTTCTTTACCAATGATGCCGATATCCGCTATCAGGATGAAATTAATGGCAATCTATTTGAGCAAGTGGATAAGGCCGTCGAACTACTCTTCTTCAAATATCTCAAAGCCTATATTCACTACGAAGGACTACAACGCGTAGACCGCTACCTATTCCCTCGTGCAGCGTTGCGAGAAGCGATTTTGAATGCCGTTATCCACAAAGATTACAACAGTCGTATCCCCATTCAGCTACGGGTCTATGAGGACCAAATCCGTCTCTGGAATCCTGGTCAATTGCCTGAGAACTGGACACTTGAAGAACTGTTGGCGGAACATAAATCCCATCCCTATAACCCGCTGATTGCCAATGCTTTTTATCGTGCTGGTTATATTGAGTCTTGGGGACGGGGCATTGAGGAAATTAATGGCGAGTGTCAAGCACATGACATTGAACCACCCATCTATGATAGCAAGAGTGGATTATCATTGATATTCCATGCCAACCCACGCCATCTGTTGGTCTCGTTGGGTGAAGAGAGTGTGCAACGTATGTATGGAGATTCGTTCACAAATAAACTGGAAGCGGAATCCAAGACTAACTATAGCAATCGACTATCGGGCAACCAAGCCCTCATTTTGGATTTACTCAAGCTCTACCCGGGTGTCTCTGTCCGTGAACTTGAGCGTCGTATTGGCACACCCAGCCGTCGGGTTGAATATACCATTGCCCAACTGCGCGAGATGAACCTGCTGCGGCATACGGGGAATCCATTTAGTGGGCGTTGGGAAGTTCGTCAGCCGTGATATAGACAGGCATTGTAAGATAGCCAGAGTAAACGACAGCCACAGAATGCAATTCTGCGTCTAACAGAGGAAGCCTGTTGAAACAGGCTAGAAATCCGTTCACAATGTAATCGCATCCAACTGTGTCTGCACCCTTGTCAGTTCACCCTTTAACCGCTCATGCTCCTCGGCCAAATAGCCATACTGCACATATAAGGTCTCTGTCTCCTTTGCCAACTGGTCTGCCAGCGCATCATTCGCACTGGCACGGCGAAAGAGAAACAAGGCCAGGAGTGCTTCAATTACCAAGATACCTGTCTCCGGCAAATAGGTATTGGCACCGATGAGCTCCCACTCATAGACGCTGATAAACCACGCCGTCGCCGCCAACAGGACAAGTGGAGCCAGTTTGTAGACCCATCTCCAGCGCGCAATCTTGGCAGCGGCTATAGACAAGTTTACGCGGGCTTGGGTCATACGACGTCTCAAACAACTTACGGTCGAGAATCTGCTCAAGCTCTCGGATAATTTCAAGGTCTGTCATGGTTGTGATGGCCTCTCTGGTTGGCTGGTTGATTATGTTTGTAGCGTGATTATAGCATGGTGTGGGTGGATGTATGCAATGTGATAGTGTGTGGGTGTGTGGGTGTGAATGGTGTAGGGAAATATAGGCTCACCAGCGATTCTGTGTTATACTTCCAGAATTGATGTTCTTCTCTATTGATGACTATTTGAGGATTGTGAGCAAAGAGATGGAAGCCTTATCACCTTCATTGTTTGAACAGATTCGTCTATTGGTTGAGCAATCGCGTGTGCATACGATGCAAGCGGTCAACCGTGCCATGATTGACCTATATTGGCAGATTGGACGGCTGATTGTCGAGGATGAGCAGGGCGGCGCAGCGAGGGCTGAGTATGGTAGCGGACTGATTGCTGCGCTTGCAGAGCGACTCACCCACGAATTTGGCAAGGGATTCAATGAGTCCAATTTGAGAAATATGCGCCGATTTTATTTGGCATACTCAATTCGGGACGCGCCGCGTCCCGAATTGCCCGATAACCTACGGCTCGAATTAAGTTGGACCCACTATCGGCTGCTGCTACGCGTCAAAAATCCACAGATACGCGACTGGTATATGAATGAGGCGGCAACGGCCAATTGGAGTGTGCGGGCACTGGAACGACAGATAAACAGCCACTACTATGAACGTCTTTTGAGCAGCCAAGACCGACATGCTGTTGAGGATGAGGCGCAGACCAATACACGTTCGCTGGCAATGCAACCAGCCGATGCGCTGAAAGACCCCTATGTGTTTGAGTTTTTGGGGTTGTCAACGGACACCACCATATTGGAGCATGATATCGAAACCGCCCGTTGCTCAGTTGTGGTGTCAGCACCGACGGTGACTCGTGACTCTACCATGGCAATGGTTTTTAAATCGCACCAATCAGCACGTTGTTCTAACCAGTCTAAATGACCCGTCACGTAACATAATCGATGTTCAACACGCCCGTGAC
>JBCCFC010000607.1:0-8208 GCA_039029935.1 Chloroflexota bacterium | reverse complement strand
GTCCAACCCGCGTGTACTATATTCACCTTCCGGAGGTCTCGATAGACTATCACACCGTCACACCATTCACCCTATCATCCAGTCTCCCCATCATCCCCCTGCACCTCTGCCTGTCCACCATACTGTGTCGGTACATAGAAGAGCAGGTAATGACATGATTCGGTTGGATACGGGTCCAACAAGTGTGGAATCTGTGCCACTTCGCTGATCAGGCTGCCTGTTTCATCAACCAATGACACCGAAATCTGATGCGGTAAATCGGGAATGACAACAGAAAAGTCAAACTTGCCCAGATTATTCTCACCATCGCCGCTGATTGCCAGTGTACTGTTGCCCCACTCATCGGTGTAGAGCGCACTTACGCCAGCAATAGGCACACCCGCGACATCGACAACCTCGCCGAGTACAAGACTATCCGCACAGGCATTGTCGTGATGGCTTACATAGCCAACAAAGCGTGGTTGATTGGCTGGCTGTGCTGGTTGTACTGGTTGTGTTGGCTGTGTAGATTCTACTGCCTGCTCAGATTCTACCGCCTGTGCAGATTCTACTACCTGTTCACTTGGCTGTTCGGCAGCAGGTTGCTCAGGTGGGATAACAACAACAATATCGGTTTCTGTCCCTTCTGGTGCTGGTGATTCAACCGTTTCGGGAACAGGGGCGACTTCATCTGCTGCTGTCACATCTTCGGCTGTCACAACTGGTGCAGGTGCAACAGGTTCGACTGTAACAGGTTCGTCTGCAACAGGTTCGACTGCAACAGGTTCGACTGCAACAGGTTCGACTGCAACAGGCTCGACTACCACAGACTCAACCACAACTGGTTCTGTCAGTGTTTCGCTACTTGCGATGGACTCTGTGGTAGCAGGTTCTGTTGCAATGGGGTCTGTTACTATTACTGGCTCTGCTACAACTGGCTCTGCTGCAACTGGCTCTGTCACTTGTTCAGGCGTTACGACGGGGACAGCAACAACTGGTGCGTTTTCAACGGGCAGTGCATCAAGAGAGATGGCAAGGGATGGTGCGATAGGGGCAGAGGCGACAGGGCTATCCGTTGTGGGTGAGATAACGACGTTCTCTGTCACCTCTTCGGCAAACCCACCAGAAAGGTGTGCCGCAATATAAGGCTGAAAATTATCGACAACCGCTTTCGTCAGTTGATCATAGTCAAAGTCGCTGGGTCGAATCGCACCATGCTGGGCAGGGCCAACGTTGACATTGACGTTGTAGCCAAAGATGGAGATAGCCATCGGGTTTGCCACTTCACAGCGACCAATGTTGAGCGGTACACCCGTTGAGTAGGACCACTCCATCGCCGCAATCTGTTCATCGCGTACCTTGCGCGCCCGTTCATTTTGGTCGAGCAGATAGCGTTTTTCGGGATCGTAGACAATATCACCGATGCCCATAGGGATGCGCAGGAAACGACCCAGCGGTTTGCTGGTGTCCAGCACTTCACAGTTTGCCTGATGCAGTTCACCTTCATCGCCTCGATAAATCGAGGTGGATTGCATGGGCGCCTCGATGACACCATCCCCCAATGGCCCCAGCCGCAGCGACGCCATCTGTTGTAGCCAGTCGTAGGTGAAATACTCGCCATCCGGTGGGCAACTCAGCCCAAAAGGACAGTCGATGTCAAGGCGAATGACACCGCTAGCGACTTTGGGCAGTAGTTGGGCGGCAATGTCAGCCTCACGCTGTCGCTGTGCCGCCAACAATTCGCTGGTATAAATATCGCTGGTGCTGATGACATCGGTGATCGTGATGGGCGCAGGCATATTCAACGCCGCGATATCCAGTGCAAACGTACCGGAAATAGTACTGAGGACAGTACTAGAGATTGGCTCTAAATCGGTGATTGGGATACTGACTTCAATGCGTGTTGGTGGTGGCTGAAAGACCCACTCCTCGTTGTCACTCTCCACACTGGGCGCACCCAGCACCCAGAGCAGATAGGGGTCGGCATAGATGGCCTCCATGTAGGCGTTCCAGATGGGGCCTGCCCCGCGTGCACCACTGCTATCCTTGAGTGGTGTGCCGTCACTATTGCCCGCCCACACACCAACTGCCAAATGTGGATTAAAGCCCAAGGTCCAGTTATCACGAAAATCGGTGGTTGTCCCTGTTTTCACAGCAGTAGGTCGGCTCAGATGTAGGATGCTGTTGACACCAAAGACAGGGGTACGCGCACGCTTGTCACTCATAATATCTGCTGTCAAAAAGGCGGCTTCGGGTGAGAGTACCTGCTCTGGTTCGGGCGGAGCATAGACTTCTTCATAGATCAGCTGCCCTGACCCGTTGGTAATCGAGTAGATGGAGCGGTTGGCGACATAGGTTCCCTGATTTGCCAGCGTGCTGTAGGCGGTTGTCATATCGAGCAACGTCACCTCACCACCACCAAGCGTTAGGCTAAGACCATACCACGAACTTTCACGGTCGAGGCTTTTGACGCCCATCGCCCGCGCCCGCTCCAACATGGTGTTGACGCCCAGACCATCCAGCACCTTGATCGACGGGATGTTGTAGCTGCTTGCCAATGCATCACGCACAGTCACTGGCCCATGAAACTTTTCATCGTAGTTTTGGGGTTCATAGGTCTCGGTGATGCCCGTGCGCCACGTAATAGATGTGTCCCAGATCACGCTGGCGGGGCTGATGATGTTCTCGTCAAAGGCGGTGGCATACAAAATCGGCTTAATCGAACTACCGGGTTGGCGTGGGCTGATGGCGACATTGACCGCCCCATCGATCTCCTCGTCGTTATAATCGACACTGCCGACCATTGCCAGTATATCGCCTGTACTTGGCTGCATGGCAACGAGCGCACTGTTGCTTAGGTTGAGGGCTGGCCTCAGTTCAGCCACCTTTTCACGCACAGTCTCTTCGGCTAGTTGTTGAAAATAGAGGTCAAGTGTCGTGTAAACGGTAAAGCCTGCACGACGAATGCTGCCACCATCCAACGGTTCGGCCAACACCGTGTCGAGATATTGCATAAAGTGCGGTGCATAGGGGACAGTCACTTCGAGCGCACTTTCAGCAAATGTTGGGTTAAAGCCGACTGTCGTCTCAAAGGCTTCACTGGCTTCCTCTGGCATCAAAAAACCATGCCGCACCATCAGACTGAGGACAATACGCTGGCGTTCTTTGGCGGCGGGATAGTTGCGGAAGGGATCGAGATCAGCGGGACGTTGGGGCAATCCAGCTAAAATAGCCGCTTCGGGTAGGGTCAGGTCAGCGGCAGATTTACCATAATAAATTTGAGCTGCCGCTTCGGGTCCATAGGCCGAATGACCAAAGTAGATGAGATTGAGATACATCTCTAATAGCTCTTCTTTGGTAAAGAGTTCGGTCAGGTCTTGTGCCATAAAGACTTCATAAACTTTGCGTTCAAATGACTGCTCAAAGCGTTGTTCAGGTTCAAAGAAAAGGTTACGCGCCAACTGCATAGTGATGGTGCTGGCACCCGAAACTACCGACCCCGACTGTGCATTTTGCAAAAACGCAGCGACAAGGCGAATCGGATCGATGCCCGAATTGCTAAAAAAGGATGCATCCTCAGTGGCAACAATGGCGTCGATGAGATTGGGCGAAATTTGGTCAAGTGTCACCCATGTACGCTTACCCTCTTCAAATAGCTCGGCCAAGACAAAGCCATTGCGATCATAGATCGTACTGGTCTGGAAAATACGTGGTAGTGGACCCGGCTGATGAATGCGCATATAGGCTTCAGCGGCTTCCAGCGGTGTCGTATCAGGAGCACGCGTGAGGTCAAATTCCTCGTTATAGCGCACCAAATAGCGATCCAACTCGGCAAGCAGCGCAGGGATGTCGTTGGCAAGAGACCCTGTGAAGGAATCGGGCAGAGAGCTGCCAAGCGATTCGGCAAGTACATCTTGCGCAGGGGTATCGGCATCAGCCCCGACACTCTCCACAATGCTGTTGACAATATCAGGGGCTTGTCCGCTGGTCGAGCAGCCACTCAGCCCCAGGAGGCTTAGGAGCAGCATCAATCCTACCACGAAATATTTCTTTTTGAATTGATGGTTCATGGGATAGTGATGACGGCCAGTTTGGCTCAACATATGTATCATAAAACCTCCGTACTCTCACCCTTGACGCGTCTATTGCGCGTGATACCAAATAGTATATCAAACAATGGGCAAACATGCATGAATTTATGCACGTTTGTGAGTAAAATTGGTTAGTATCGAATTGCTGTTTAAATGATTGTGTAGTGTTCCTTATGCAGAAGCACAACGCAACACGGGCATTCTGCCTGTTATGTCGCTGTGTCACTGTCCTATGTGGGTCAACGCAGACACCCATAATGGTTCGTCGTGCCTATGTCAGTTCGATGCAAAATCATATCAACACATTTAAAAAGCATCAAAAAAAGATGACAATACTCATTAAATTCATTTGCTGAACGGATGGTTCCATCATTGTTTAAGTTGCGGGTTGCAAGTTGCAGGTTGCAAGGGGCAAGTAATGCAAATCTGTAACCTATATCCTTGCCAAAGGAGTAAATACGATAGAATCAATCTTTGTGTGGAACGCTCGCTTCATTGTTTTGTTATAAAATGGAGATATCGGGCTAATTGCTTTTATGAATGCAGTTACTTACAACGGGTGAAATATCATACGCCCAACTGTGATGGTGTGATGGAGATGACACCATCACACCATCACACTATTACACCATCACACCCTAATGGTATTCAACCAAAGTCGGCATCATCGCCTGCAATTGTGCCGACACATCCGCTGGCACTTTAGGGTTGAATGGCCCACCTTCACCGCCAACGATGTCATCAAAGCCACTTAAGTTCATGACTTCCACAACGGCCGAGTAGTTATAGATGCGTCCATTGTAAAAGCGAATCTCTTCGAGCGGTGCAATGGCGGCTTCGACAGCACGAGCAGCATCGTAGTCACCACGTCGGTTGGCGTTGTTGATCTCGTCACTGGCACGCGCACAGAGGACGGCAATGCCCGATGTGTGTCCCTTTGCCCCCTTCTCTGCTGGACCCGAACTACGGTCGCCAATGCCCCAGATAACCAATGCGTTGTCACCCACACCGTCAATAAAGGTGGGTACGTCATCCTCAGTCGTGCCGATTTTGACACCGACAAAATGCGGTGAATCGTTGAGTAGGCGAATAACGGCCTCCCGTTCTCTGGGTTGGCGGAAATAGTAGATGAAGCGCGCACCACAGCTTGTGCCATATTTCTCGCCAAATTCCATAAAGCTCTCATAAACGCCTTCGGGGCTGGCAGTTCCGGCCAGTGGCATGATCAGATAGACATCGGGGGGGCGTTGCAGTTTTGATTGCTCCTCGACCAACGAACCTGCCACGCTGATTGGGTTGGGGGCGATGGCTGACATAAGAATGCCTTCGCTGCCCATTGTTTGGCCTGCGACATCAAAAATTTGTGTCTGCTCGGCGGGTGAAATGTGATGGATCAGGCTTGTGCCTGCTACCGAAATCACGCGGGGACGCGTTGCACCTGTCTCGGCATCTTTTAGATAATTGTTGTTCATCAGATAGCTGATGTTTTTGGCATGGCCGTCAAAGTCAATTGCGCCATCTTTGAATGGAATCACTGGAATCGTAACCGACGTATCCAGTGCATCTAGTAAACTTGGTGTATCAATCATTGGTTGTTCTCCTTATTTTTAGATTTGTTTAGATGGTTCCAATGGATTGAGAGATGCGCAAGATTTTCCAAATTTTGCGCATTTCTCAATCCATTGGAACCATCTTTTTGACTTTAGAGCTTATCTGTCACGTAACGCCATCCACATCCGCTCCGGCGTCACAGGCAATTGGTCAGCCCAAACGCCTGTTGCGTCATGAATAGCGGCGGTAATTGCGGGGGCGGTTGGGATAAAGGGCATCTCAGCCATACCACGCACACCCAAAGGCCCCTGTGGATCGGGGATTTCAAGAATGATAGGTTCAATTTCTTCCACAACATCCAGAATGCCTGGGATCAAGTAGTTGCTGAAATGGGGTGTACGAATATGTCCATCCGCCTGGATAAGATTTTCCAGCAAGGTCCAGCCAACTGACTGTGCCACTCCCCCCTCGATTTGGCCTTCAACCAACTGTGGGTTAACGGCCTTCCCCACATCGTTGACGCTCACAAGCCGCTTAACCGTGATATGACCTGTCTCCAGATCAACCTCAACATCGGCCACTTGTGCGCAGTAGCCATAGGTAATGTTGGGATCGCTGGCCCCTGTCTCTGGATCATAGTCGGTTGTCTGGCGCGGATGATAGACAAATTCGGCACGAGCGGGTCGTTCTTCATCTTCCCACTCACGTAGTGCCTGTTCTGCTGCTCCCTTGATTGCATTGCCAGCCATAAAGGTGAGACGACTGGCCGATGCACTGCCACTCGATCCTGTGATATCGGTGTGGTCTGCTTTTAATGTCACCTGCGATGTGTCAAGCCCTAAAACCTCGGCTGCAATCTGCTGAAAGGCCATGTGCGCCCCTTGCCCGACCTCGGCCCCCACACAGCCGACCACAGCGCGTTCGATCTCTGAGCTACCATGCAACTCGACCCATGCATGACAATGTTCCGGGAATCCCAGGCTAAATCCAACATTTTTAAAACAGGCAGCAATCCCCATCCCGCGCACTTTTTGGGTTCGGGACGCATCAAGCGAGGTTTGGATGCCAGTGTTGAAGTCATCCCGCACATCGCCCCGTCCCATGCGTTCGGCTGCGGCCTGTACAACCTCGCGTACACTACACCCTGCTGGCACAGTGCTACGCGTTGCTTGGGTCGAACCCTCATGCCAGAGATTCTTCATCCGGAATGCCACTGGGTCCATATCCAATGCCGCTGCCAGTTTGTTGATCTGCGATTCCGCAGCAAAGTGTCCTTGTGGCCCACCAAAGCCACGAAATGCACCGCTCGGACAGTTATTGGTATAGACTGTATGCGCATCGACATGCACGTTGGGAATTTCATAGGGACCAAGTGACGCCATCAGCGCATTGCCCAACACTTTCTCACTGGTGTATTGATAACCACCCGCATCGCTGATGACCTCATTTTGTGCGGCCACAAGCTTACCGTCCTTGGTGGCCCCCCACTTGCTGCGGATGGTATAGGGGTGGCGTTTGTGATGCCCCACAATGCTTTCTTCACGGGTCCAAACGGTCTTGACAGGACGCCCTGTTTTGAGCGCAGCTAGTGCCAACACAATCTGAATCGAGATATCCTCACGTCCTCCAAACGCTCCACCGATGGCAGGGTATCGTACCACAATCTGCTCTTCGGGAAGCCCCAGCGCATGGGCAATTTGTTCGCGCTCCTCATGCATCCACTGCCCTGCACAGATGACCTCGACCCGTCCATCCAGCAACATTTGTGCTAATCCCGCCTCCGGTTGCAAGTAGGCATGTTCCTGCGCATTGGTGTGATAGGTGGCCTCGACAACCACGTCAGCCTCGGCGAATCCCACCTCAATATCACCATAACGCAGTTTTTTCGAGGCGGCGATATTACTGCCTGTATAGCTCTTGCTCGTCTGTGTATGAATCAGTGGCGATGATGGCTTCATAGATTCCAGTGGGTCTGTGATGACAGTCAGCGGCGTATAGTCCACCTCAATCAATGCCGCGGCCATCTCTGCCTGTGCCTGCGTCTCCGCAACAACCAGGGCGATACAGTCCGCCTCCCAACGCACAAATTCGGCATGAAGCGTACTGCCTAAACCGCAGATGACAGGCTGATCAAAGACGATGAGACCATATTCATTGACAGGTACATCCACCGCCGTCAGTACAGCCACGACCCCAGGTGAGGTGGCTGCTAGACTGGTATCCAACCGTGTAATCCGCGCATGGGGGACACCCGCAAACACAATCTTCATCCACGCTTGGTTGGGCAGATCGATGTCGCCTGGATAGAGTGCTGTCCCTGCGACCTTTTCCGCTGCATCTGTACGCGGTAGACTGCTCCCTGCCGCTCGCATCATACGTTCGTTTTGCATGTCCACTCCCCCTTGCCAGTAGGTCTGTAGGTCGGTAATTATTGTTCTGCAGTCGCTTTAATCAACACTCGAGCGGTATTATTCGACCTGATATAGGGCTTAAGTTCAAACGGCTCTTGGTTTATCGCGACACTAACCGATTGCGCGTTGCCCAATATCAGCTGGAATGGCGCCTGCCCTGTCACCCGCAAGGCTTT
>JBCCFC010000606.1:0-8219 GCA_039029935.1 Chloroflexota bacterium | reverse complement strand
GTGTTACTGTAGGGGCTGATGGTGTTACTGTAGGGGCTGATGGTGTTACTGTAGGGGCTGATGGTGTTACTGTAGGGGCTGATGGTGTTACTGTAGGGGCTGATGGTGTCGGTGTCGCGAGTGTGACCGTTATCTCAACCGCCCCAATATCCACGATACTGTTTAAAATACGTGGGAAGCCTACTCCTCGTTGATCAGTAGCGAGGCTAGCAGGAACCAAGGCATTATCGCCTGCATTGCTGGCTGGACCACCCGCGATCAGCAGATGGGTCTGTGGGTGTCCTGCGGGCGCACCATTGGCGGCCAAGGTTGTGTTCAAAATGCTATTGAGTGCGGTGGGTGTATCGCCATCGCTGGTTGCTTTGATGACATTAATATTGGGTGTGAAGCCATAAAATGCCTGCGCATCGGTTTCGCCATTGTGTCCCAGCACGTTGTTCCCAAGCGTTGTGATGGAGCTGCTGTTGACGCCGATTTCATTTCCCTGGCCTGTCTGTGCATTGTTGCCCCCAACCAAGCTATTGGTCAGCGTCACCACACTGCTGTTTGTGGCAAAAATACCACCACCATGTGCATTGCTCTGATGGGTTTGATTCCCTGTAAGCGTACTTTGAACCAAGCTGACATCGCTATTATCCGCATGGATGCCACCACCGTTGCCATCGTTTTGAAATTGAGCCGTGTAATTACCACTAATCGTGCTGTTGACTATGCGTAGATAGCCGTTATTCTTTGCCATAATCCCACCACCATCAGCGCGGGTGCCCCATGTGTAGTTGTTGCTGACAGTGGTATTGGTCATGGTAACAGTACCGTTATTGATGCCAAGACCACCACCCGCCGCGTCATTGCCAAGCGTTCTGTTTTGATTGACCGTGCTGTTGGTCAGCATTGCATGACTATTGTTGCGAACAAAGACACCAGCACCATGTGCAAACCCATCATTGGTCACATTTGCACTCACTGTCGTATGGGTCATGATGGCAGTGCTATTCCGGTCCACAAATATCCCCGCACCATAGGCATAGAAACCAGCGGTTGTATTGCCACTGATGGTTGTATTGCTCATGGTGACTGTGCTGTTGTAATAAGAGACCACACCTGCACCCCTAGCCGAGTTTCCAGCCGTTGTGTTGCCGCTGACGGTGCTGTTGATCAGTGCGACCAAGGCATTGTTGCGCGTAAAAATCCCCGCACCATGCGCATTCGATTCAGCAGTTTGGTTATCCTTTACCGTGCTATCAACCAACGTGATGGCCCCTCCATTGTAGGCAAAGATGCCCGCGCCTTTGGCCGAATCGCCGGTGGTCACATTGTTCATGACAGTGGTGTCGGTCATCGTCACCGTGCTACCACTTCCCGTGACAATCATGCCCGCGCCATCAGCGTTTTCCCCAACTGTCCGGTTATGACTGATGGTTGATCCAACCAGCGTTGCATGGCTGTTGTTTTCGATGACAATGCCAGCACCATCCGCAAAGCGGCCATAGGTGCCATTGTTTAAGACTGTGCTGTTGATAAACGACAGTTCGCTCTGGTTTGCGGAGATGCCACCACCCCATTGAAAATCGGCTGTAGTGGTATTGCTGCTGATTGTGCTGCCAGTGATAACCACTGTGCTACCAAATGTGGCCGCAATCCCGCTGGAGGAAGATTGGGTTGCCGTATTCCCTGTCACCGTACTCTGAATCAGTGTCAGCTCGCTATCCGTGACGGCGATACCCGCTCCAGATGCTGTGGGATGTGTGGTGAAATTGCCCGCCACCGTGCTATTGGTCATGGTTAATGCCGCATTCCAACTAACCAAAACACCCGCACCACGCCCGCCCCAATCGTTTTTTGTCGTGTAACCACCGCTGATGGTGATATTATCCAGTGTTGTTTGGCTATGCCTTGTCACAAGCAAAATTCTAAATTTATCCGTGACCGCGCCGTTGCGTTGGATGGTCGCCCCGTTGACACCACCGCTGATGGTCAGTGGGGTGATGATGCGCGGCAATCCTGTATCGCCCAATTGCCCGTCTGTATCTACAATGTCTGATAGTGTGACAATCATGGGGTCAGAGGAAAACAGAATGGTGTCGTCACCAAAGATGCCGCTGACTTGACCCGATGCGTGGGAACAGCCATTGCGGTCGGCGTCGTTGTTGGCAGCGTGGATGGCATCAGCGAGATCACAGTCGGTTGTGTCGGTGGTAATCGTCGTGGCGTTGACCGTAATCGTGGCGCCATAGACAACATCGCTGTGGTCTGGACAACTGAGGATGGCACTGGTGTGGAAATTGCTGCTGTCGACATGGCTGCTGATGGTATCGCCAGAACCGGGGCCATCGGTATCCCCCCACCAATTAAACTGGGCGTCTACCGTGACACCTGCATTGTTGTTCTGAACAGCGGTGGCAGAATTGCCAACAACACAACTTTGGGCAATCGCCACTGGACCGCTGCTACTGCCGCCGTAATAGAGCGCACCACCCTGATTTGTGGCAACGTTGGTCAGAATACGGCTGTTAGTGACATAAAGACTTGTATTGAGGATTGCCAAGCCACCGCCCTTATCACCAGCCGTGTTACTGATAATATCACTGGTCACGGCATGGACAGGGCTACTGTTGACATAGATACCACCGCCATGACCCGGCGTGGAATTCCGTAAAATGCTGCTATTGGTCAGCGTAATAACGCTGCTGTCATTTGCAAAGATGCCACCCCCCAGACCACTGCTCAGGGTATTAGACTGAATCACACTGTTGGTCACATGGGTCTTGGTGGATGTGGCAGCCCATAAACCACCACCCTGTCCGCTTCCCCTGTTATTGCGAATGGTGCTATTGGTGATGGCGGCATCGGTGACGAGCTTGAACCCGACCCCGCCTGCATACTCGACTGCCGTATTGGATAGAATCGTTGAATCCGTGATAACGACAGAAGATGCATCTGTCACGTAAATACCACCACCTGTTTGATTGCTGGCATTCGACATAATCTCACTGCTCACGACCATAAACTGCTCTGACCCACGTGCAGATAGAATCCCCCCACCGTGTGCTTTGGCATAGTTATCGTACACACGGCTATTGGTCATGGAGAACCGACTGTTGCGCGATAGGTTGAGGCCACCGCCCTCTCCTTCTGCATGGTTTGCATAAACGTGGCTCTGGTCCATCGTCAGCATACTCTGTCTTTGATAAATGCCACCACCACTACTTTTGGCCCTGTTATGACGGATGACACTCCCACTGACTGTGACCGTACTATACCCGGTGGCATACAGTGCACCGCCACTGTTGCCTGCATAGTTCGAGATGATATTGCTGTTGATGAGGGTGACGGGGCCTTGATTATTGGCGCGAAAGGCTCCCCCTTGCGATGTTTTGGCGGTATTAGAAATCAAGTCGCTGTCTTTGATATAAAGGTCGATGTAATCGTCTGTAAAGATGCCCCCGCCGCCACCTTGTGCATAATTGGCCTGAACGGTACTGCTGATAAGACGTACGGGGCTGTAGTGCTTGGTGTAGATACCCCCGCCATGACCCGTTCTAGCGGTGTTTGTCAGGATGTCGCTGTTGGTGATGGTCAAGGCACTGTTGACGTGGATATAGATGCCCCCGCCTTTGCCAGCAGCCGAGTTACCAGAAATCGTCGTATCGACCATATCAATCGTTGACTGGTTTGCAAATAACCCACCACCATCATTATTTTGCGCCGTATTCAGGGCAATCGTGCTGCTCATAATCTGGAGTGTGCTTGATTCCTGAATATCAATTCCCCCACCATGCACCTGTGCATAGTTCGCCCGAATGTCACTGTTGCTCAAGGTGACATGGCTACTTTCGCGTGTATATATACCCCCGCCTCTGCTTTGGGATGCGTTGGAGATGACACGGCTATGGCTCAGGTTGATGGTTGCGCTGTTGCGCCCCATGATGCCCCCACCGCTGCCGCTCGGTTCGCCTGAACCTGTCACCGAACCGTTGTGGATCGTTACATTGTCAAGTGTGATATCGCCGCCATTGACATACATGATGCGAAATTTGGTGGCACTGTCACGGGTAAGCGTGATACCAGCACCACCGCTGATGGTGACAGTGCTGGTGATGACGGGCAAGGCGTTGTTGCCGCTGTTGCCGTTGATGCCCGTATTATCGACGGTTGTCAGGGGAATGGTCGCGGGGCTAGTGGCAAAGATAATCGTGTCATCACCCGATCCGACCGCACAGTCGCCCCCACCATCGTTGTCATCATTGGCCGCGTGGATAGCCTCGGCCAAGTCGCAGCCAATGCCACCAATGGTGTTGGTGTTGACGGTGATGGTGGCCGCCTGTATGCCTGGTGCAACTGATGCCAAGAGGAGTGATGCTCCAGCAACTGTGCTGACGGCTGTGCGTGCGAGGTGGCGTGGGGATAGATTGAGACGGGGTCGGCGGTCTGTGTGACGCTGCCACACAGACTGTAAAAATTGCCAGAGATTGGGATAGCACTGTGCGGCTTGCTGAATCAGTTGACTTCGTGTGCGCAGATGATGGTAGCGCGCCAAGCGATTTTGTGTGTTTGATTTTGCATGAGTGTTCATCAAGTCATCTTCCTTGTTTGATAATGAAAACTATACTACACCGGATTGGGGTTATGTCCGGGTATATTACCCCAATCCGGTGTAGTATAGTTTTCACGATTGTCCGGTCAGTAACTGGACCGACTATTCACGATTCACTTTTCACTCTTCACTTTACTATCGTCCAATAAAGGGTAGAAACAAGAACCACCGCTGTTGTGGCTCGTCTATCTCTGGCAAGGCGGTTGGTGTTGAGGGAATAAAGATGTTGTTTGAGACATCAGCGTTGATGGTCATCAACACGACATCAGCCTCATCGGTGACAGTCAGTGTAAAGCCAGAGCCATCAACTACGGTGCCATCACTTCCTGCTACAGGTGGCAATGCATCAAAGACAATCGG
This sequence comes from Chloroflexota bacterium, assembly GCA_039029935.1. Lineage (GTDB taxonomy): Bacteria > Chloroflexota > Anaerolineae > Caldilineales > Caldilineaceae. The sequence continues at coordinate 3,265 of JBCCFC010000606.1, read as the reverse complement.
CAGAGTGGTGTCGCCTGTGGTGAGTGGCCCTTCGATGATAACTGCGCTTTGAGTGCTGACATGGTTGGACCGTGCTTCTGTTGGCTGCACAATCGTGTAGGTGTCCACGCCCCACAACGCATCCAAGTTGCGTATCGTCTCGGTGCGGTTGAAGACCAAGGCGGTGTCATCATAGTCAATTGTATAGATGACACGCTCGACCGCCGATGTGCTGTTAAAGCTGAAGTTGAGCGTCAACGACTCACCTGCTGGCACAGCCACTTCGCCGCTTGGCCCCGTTTCGCTGCTGCCTGTCAAGACATCGACCGATGTGGTTGGTGCGGGCATCACCGTGGGCGGAACGGGGACAGGTGTCATCGTGCTGGTGACGGTTGGCGGCACAGATGGACTGGTTGGTGTGTTGGTTGGTGTGCTGGCTGCTGTAGGGGTGCTAGTCGCCGTCGGTGTACTGGTCGCCTTTGGTGTACTGGAGACTGTTGGTACTGGCTCAACCACTGGGACCACTGGCGTTTCTGATGTCGGGGTGCTGGTCGATGTGCTGGTCGGTGTACTGGTCGGTGTATCCATTGATGTTGGTGTACCCGTTGATGTTGGCGTACCCGTTGGTATACTGGTTGACGTACTTGTTGACGTACTTGTTGACGCATTTGTCGATGTACTTGTTGGGATAGGTGTACCCGTTGGTTTCGTGGTGGCAGTCGCGGTGCTGGTGGCAGTTGATGTACTAGTCGATGTACTGGTCGATGTACTGGTCGATGTACTGATCGATGTCCCTATTGGTGTTGGTGTACCCGTGGGTGTACCCGTTGGGATACTGGTTGATGTGGATGTAGGTGTTGGATAGTTGTCATCTACAATCGTGCCAATCCCTTCGCCGTCCGCAATGGTGGCATTGCTTGCACCGCTCAACACCAGTTTCAAGAGGCGGTTGCCCTGCCCAATGTCGCGGTTGACAATCGGCACAGACACGGTCTTGTTGGTTTCCCCTGGCGCAAACGCTAACGTGCCATGTATGTCTGTATAATCTTGGAGCGGATCGGCATTAATATGTTTGGTATGATAGCGCACCTGAACCGTATTCACCGACGGACCAGAAAGAACGACGTGGAAGGTCATCTGCCCACTTGTCTCATTGGCAGTAGCATCGCCAACAGAGAGCGCGCTGCTGTCATCATCGACTATCGTGGCAGTGGCGGTGGTATCGATTAGCACACCATTGACCGCATTACTCAGATTGAGAAGAAAGGTTTCGTTGCCTTCATCCCAACTGTCGTTGACAATCGGTATATCAATATGTGCGCTGATGCTGCCTGTAAGAATGGTGGCCGTGCCTGTCATCGGTGTAAAGTCGCCGTTCTCGGCTGCACTCGCTGGGCTACTCAGTGCCGTGACATAATCGACGCTGACGGTGGTTGTGTGTAGTTGCGACAGGGTAAGTGTAAAGCGCACAACACCTGCACTTTCACTGACAGTCGGGTTGTCAAGGATGATGTTTGGTCCTTGGGCTGGCGTAGAGACTGACCGATTCTTATACAACGCGCTCACGCTGTTACCACCACTGTCCTGTCCAGTGAGGAGAAAGTCGAGGTCTCCATCGTTGTCCGCATCTCCCCACGCCACATCACCTAGCTGCACCGCCGGGATGGTGACGCTGTTATCCACGCTGAATCCACCGCTACCATCGTTCTTATACAACGCCCCCACGCGTCCAGAACTGCTCTGTCCAGTGAGGAGGAAGTCGAGGTCTCCATCGTTGTCCGCATCCCCCCATGCCACCGAGCTTTCATACGCCGCCGTGATGGTGACGCTGTTATCCACGCTGAATCCCCCGCTACCATTGTTCTTATACAACGCCCCTATACCCTTGCTACAGGGAGAGTCTGTAACAATACAGCCCGTGAGGAGGAAGTCGAGGTCTCCATCGTTGTCCGCATCTCCCCACGCCACATCACCAGAAGACACTGCCGTGATGGGGACGCTGGGGTCCACGCTAAATCCACCGCTCCCATCGTTCTTATACAACGCCCCCACAAGGTTGGCACTGCCATCCCAATAAAAGCCAGTGAGGAGGAAGTCGAGGTCTCCATCGTTGTCTGCATCTCCCCACGCCACATCACCACTCACCCCGGTGATGATGACGTTGCTCTCGACACTGAATCCCCCGCTGCCATTGTTCTTATACAACGCCCCCGTCACACCACCAAAATTGTTCTGTCCAGTGAGGAGGAGGTCGAGGTCCCCATCGTTGTCCGCATCTCCCCACGCCATATCGCTAAAATACACCTCCGCGATGGTGATGCTGTTATCCACGCTGAATCCACCGCTCCCATCATTCTTATACAACGCCCCCATGCCGTGGCCAGCTCTGTCCCGCCCAGTGAGCAGGAAGTCAAGGTCCCCATCGTTGTCTACGTCTCCCCACGCCACATCACTAACAAACACGCCCGTGATGATGACACTGGGGTCCACGCTGAATCCACCGCTCCCATCATTCTTATACAACGCCCCCACTTCTTTGCGGCAAAATCCGGCAGTACAGCCAGTGAAGAGAAAGTCGAGGTCCCCATCATTGTCCGCATCTCCCCACGCCACTGAGCTAAGATACACCCCCGTGATGGTGACGCTACTGTCTACCTCAAAGGTATGGTTGACCAGCGGGTTGTTATCACCTGCGGTGAAGCCCCACTGCTGATCGGTGGCAGCTTGGTTGCCCGTGTCGCTGATACGACTGGTGGCGACCACCTGCACAGGTTCGCCCACCCAATAATTACGGCTGGGGTCCACCGTGAGGGTATTACCTGCAACGGTTGCCATCTCGGTGAAGTAGCCACGAAACAGACTATGGACGGCAAAGGTGCGTGTATTGACCGTGCTGGCATTGATGTCGGCATCAAAGGTGGCTGTGATGTTGGCTGTGACCATAACTGACACTGCGTTATCATTTGGCCCATGACTGGTGATGGTCGCCTGCGCCAAGGCATTCTGCTCTGTCCTGCTTAGACCAATGATGAGTAGGACTAGGATGGCTACCCATTTGTAAGTCCCTTGTGAACGGCCATTGTTTGCCCATTGTGCGATGTGCGATTGTCTACGGTGTAATAATTTACACATGCTTGTTGTTCTCCATTGTATTCATTTGTGTTCATGATGGATGGCAGTTGGCAGCGATGTGTGTGACGATGAATCTTGCAATACGAGGTATTTAGTACCTTGTAAATTAAGTTTTTCGGTATTGTCATTCCTGCGAAGGCAGGAATCCATCTTC
>JBCCFC010000605.1:0-8233 GCA_039029935.1 Chloroflexota bacterium | reverse complement strand
TAGAACTTGTACACGAAAAGCCAAGCTCTTAAGTCACCCTTGCGAAGGCCAGCATTCACTCTGGTACGATGCTGATTCTTGGCCTCGTAGGAATGACAAAATGAGCTGGTCAAACTGTTCAAGCTGTCATTGACCATTACAATCTTTTCGTTTTTTGAGGCGATTCTACAGAAATAATTCGCGTGGAGTAGGCATTCTCTAATGCCGAATTTCAATGAGTGTTTTATTTGTGTAGAATCACCTAAATCAACAGACTTAATATAGACCTATTCAGACTCTTATATCGTTGTCAATTGTCTGTCATCGTGACCAGCCTGGCAATCTCAGTCAAACCGAGTGAGGGTGTCACGCTGCCCCTTGATAACCACATGAAATTGTATAAAAGTCTATCATATAATAATGCGACATATTTGGAAAGATCGGCGGGCGTATATCGCCTTGTATACTTGCACCCACCCTACACGTGATATACCATTGAGTGTAGTTCAATTGAGACATAAAGGGGAATACCATGAATCTACCACTACGGGACTATTTTCAGCTAATGGCAGCATACCTGCGCCCACAACAACGGTCCGTACTCATGCTGGCATTGCTACTGCTCACCCAAATCGGACTCCAACTCATCAATCCGCAGATTGTGCGTTATTTTATCGACACCGCACTGGCCGGGGGCGAACTATCCATTCTGATCCGTGCGGCCTCGCTCTTTTTGGGCATTGCCATCGTGGGTCAGGTGTTGGCGGTAGTGGCGACCTATGTGAGCGAGATTGTGGCGTGGACGGCGACCAATGCGTTGCGTGTGACATTGGTGGACCACTGTCTGGGGCTGGACCTCTCCTTTCACAAAACGCGCACATCGGGTGAGTTGATTGAGCGCATTGACGGTGATGTCAACACGCTCTCCAACTTTTTCTCGCGCTTTGTCATTCAAATTGTGGGCAACATGCTCCTGTTGCTGGGTATCCTTGTTCTGCTCTGGCGAGAGGATTGGCGGGTGGGGCTGGGCATGACGCTCTTCGCTATGATAGGCTTATTCTTTCTGGTGCGTATCCGCACCCTTGCTGTACCCTTTTGGACAAAAAATCGTGAGATTACGGCACGGTTTTATGGCTTTCTCAGCGAACATTTAGGGGCAACCGAGGACCTGCGCGCCAATGGTGCCGTTGGCTATGTCATGGACCGCTTTCATGACCTGCATCGTCGCTGGCTCCCCGTCCACATGCGCGCAGAGATGGCAGGTTATTCGATGTGGATATCCAATGCGGGTGTCTTTGCGATTGGGTTGATGGTGGCACTGGCGGTGTCCACCTATCTCTGGCGGCTGGATGCCATCTCGATTGGGACCGTTTATCTCATCTTTCATTACACCAATCTATTACAAGCACCCATCAACCAAATTCGCACCCAGTTGACCGATTTGCAACAGGCTGAGGCGGGCATTCGGCGGATTCAGGAGCTTTTGGAGACGAAGTCTTTGCTGATGGATGGGGAGTTGGTGGATGATGGCTTGGTCGCCAACATGGATAAGGATATCCAAGCGGATGTCCATACCACTGTGCAGGGCGGTCCGCTATCGGTTGAGTTTCGCAACGTCGGGTTTAGCTACGAAGATCAGCCGGATGAACAGGTGTTGGATGACATCAGTTTTCGTTTAGAGCCGGGCCAGGTGCTGGGGTTGCTGGGGCGCACGGGCAGTGGCAAAAGCACCCTGGCGCGTTTATTGCTGCGGCTCTATGACCCCACTGATGGGCAGATCACCATTGGCGGGGTCACACCGGATGCACTGCCGTTACGCACCTATCGTCAGTTGATCGGTATGGTGACACAGGATGTCCAGCTTTTCCAAGCCAGTGTGCGTGACAACATCACCTTCTTTAACCCCACTATTCCCGATGCGCGCATCATTGAGGTGTTGACGGACCTCGACATGGGTGCATGGTTGCAGAGCCTCCCCAACGGGCTGGACACGGAGCTGTCAGCAGGTGGTGGTGGACTCTCGGCAGGACAGGCGCAGCTATTGGCCTTTGCACGTGTCTTTGTCGATGATCCAGGGCTGGTGCTGCTGGATGAAGCCTCGTCGCGGTTGGACCCGGCCACCGAGCAGACGATTGAAGGTGCGGTTGATACGCTGCTCGATCAACGGACGGGTATCCTGATCGCCCATCGGTTAGCAACGGTGCAACGGGCAGACAAAATTCTGATTCTGGAACAGGGGCGGATTGTTGAGTATGGCGACCGTGTGGCCTTGAGCCAAGACCCCGATTCACGCTTTGCCCACCTGTTGGCGGCGGGTATGTTTGAGACTGGGGTTGAGACTGGGGTTGAAGCTGGGTCTGAAACGGAAAGCGAGGTGATAGCATGAGTAATCATTCACAGACAGCGCAAGTGACAACACGTTTGACAACGCGTCAATATTTGTGGCGGTTGATAACCTATCGTCCTGGACTCTATGCCGCCAACATGCTGGCATGGACGCTGATTATTGTGGCCGAACTGCTGCCCGGTCCGATTATCAAACTCTTTTTTGACACATTGACAGGAGAAGCCACGCTCTTCTCGGATTCAGGGTTCCTCAATGAGTGGGGCATCGTTGTCCTCTTTGGTCTTCAAGGGCTATTCTATATCGTAACCATCTTTATTGGGGCATATACCGACACACGTCACCGCTTTTACATGGGTGGGCTGTTACGGCGCAACATGTTGGCGCGTATTTTTGAACGACCCGGGGCGGATGCTATGCCCAGTGCGGTGGGCAACGTGATCAACACTTTTCGTGATGATGTCAATACCATCCAAAATGCGATTAGCTGGACCGTCGATCAGGTGAGCATCATCGTCTATGTCAGCGTGGCCTTGGGCGTGATGTTGAGCATCAGTGTGCGTGTCACGCTCTTTACGCTGATTCCGTTGATTCTGGTAGTGACGTTGGCGCGCATCGCCCGTGTACGCGTGGAGCAATATCGCAAAGAGAGCCGCACCGCCACCGAGCGGGTCAGTGGGTCGATTGGCGAAATCTTTGGTGCGGTACAGGCCATCCAAGTGGCGGGGGCAGAACCGCATATCCTCCGGCACTTTCGCACACTCAATGACCAACGTCAACGGCTGGTGGTGCGAGAACGGTTGCTAGTCCAGATTCTTGATGCTCTCTTCTACAACATGGGGACATTTAGCGTTGGACTGATTTTGCTGGTTGTGGCGGGCATGATGCGTGATCAGACCTTTAGCGTGGGGGATTTTGCGCTCTTTTTCTTTTACATGGGGATTCTGACCGAATTTTTTAGCGAAACAGGCAATTTCTTGGTGATCCTCAAACAGGCCGATGTATCCTTTGATCGCATGGGTGCGCTGTTGCAAGGGGCGTCGTCGGATACGCTGGTTGCGCATCATCCGTTGCATTTGCATGATGAGTCGCCAGACAGGGGAGATGTTGTTCGGGCTGGCGCCCGACGCTCAGGTAGCCAACCTGAGTCACTTGCTGGACAGCGTGATCCCAAACGCTCAGGTAGCCAACCTGAGATACTTTCTGGGCGCTCGGGTAACCAACCTGAGATACTGTCTCGTCATCCCGAACCATTTCAGTCGTTGGTAGTCAATGGATTATCGTTTCACTATCCGCAACGTGCGACGCATGATGAGCAAAGCAGTGATGAACAAAGCAGTGATGAACAAGGCAGTGATGAACAAGGCAGTGATGAAAAGGGTACGGTCAATGGCATCACCGATATCAGCTTTCAGCTTGCTCCTGGCACGTTTACGGTGATCACTGGGCGGATTGGGGCTGGCAAGACGACGTTGCTGCGTGTGTTGCAGGGGTTGTTGCCGCAGCAGAGCGGGACCATCGAGTGGAATGGGCAGCGCGTTGCGGGCCCTGCCGACTTTTTTGTGCCACCACACACGGCCTATACACCGCAAGCCCCTCGGCTATTGAGTGCCACGCTCAAGGATAACCTGCTGTTGGGGTTGCCGGATGATGCGGCACAGCTAGATGCGGCGGTTCATCAAGCGGTGTTGGAAACGGACATTGCCGAGATGAGCAAGGGGCTGGAGACAGTGATTGGGACACAGGGTGTACGGCTCTCTGGCGGGCAGGCACAGCGCAGTGCCGCCGCACGTATGTTTATCCGCCACCCGCAACTCTTTATTGTCGATGACCTGTCGAGTGCGCTCGATGTCCACACCGAACAGCGGCTATGGGAGCGGCTGTTTGCGCTGACAGGTAGTTCGCAATCGGTTAGTAAGCAAGCTGAACGCCCGACCTGTCTTGTCGTATCGCATCGGCGTCCTGCATTACGACGGGCAGACCAAATCATTGTATTGAAGGATGGTCGCATTGACGATGTTGGGCAGTTGGATGCGTTGTTGGCGCGTAATGCGGAGATGCAGCAATTATGGCAGCAGACGCATTAAGTTCGCCCATCATTCGTCGGTCCGGTTCGTAACCGAACAATCATGGTCAACCTCGCGATGCTCAATTCAGACGCCTAAAGGATTTTACAGTAACTCTATAGCTCTTTCAACCTTTTATCATTTAATTTCAGTAGCAGCAAAACCCACATACAAAGTCCATCGCGGAGGTCGCATTCTCTAATGCGACTCGTGAACAAACCAGCGTTAGGACCCAGACAGAGGGTTCCCCGCCTACTCCGCTATTGTATGTTTCTTTTGCCGCTACTGTTTTGTATTGGGAACTTGTGATATGGGCTGGGACGTGATTGTAAGGTATATTGACAGCCTAGCAGTTGCTATATGCGAACTATAGACAACGACACAGCGTTATATTAGTTGTCGGAACTAGCGTGACATTTTTGTGTACAAACCGTCATGCTGGTTGTAATTGGCCTATATGGTTCGTTTTTGGCGGTTGAAACAAATGGCAACAGAAATAATTTTAGAATTTGAAACCCAACTACGGGAGGCAAGCAACCCGAACCAGCAAATAGATTTGATGAATGACTTGGGGTGGCGTTTAAAAAAGACCGATCCAGCGCAGACGATTGCGCTTGCCCAGAAGACGCATGAATTGGCTACGGCACAGGGCTATCAACGCGGGGTCGCCTATAGCCTGCGCAATTGGGGAAGCTGTGCATGGCGATTGGAGGCGTATGAAGTTGCGCTCGAAAAGTTATTGCTGGCAAGGGCACTCTTTACAGAGTTAGCGGACCCCAGCGGGCTGGCCGAAACGTTGCTCTATACCTCAACCGTGCATGGTATCCTGGGCGACTATTCCAGTTCGCTCGCCTATGCCTTTGAAGGCTTGGCACTTGCGCATCAGGTCGATGATACATGGGCAGCGACACAACTACTCAACAACATCAGCCTCTCCTACCAGATGTTGACTGACTATGCACAGAGTATCAACTACTTTGAGCAGGCGTTGACGCTTGTCGAAAAGCTGGACGACAGCAGCGAACATGCGATGGTGCTCAATAACCTCGCCATCCTCCATCAGTCCCTCGAAAACTATCCACAGGCACTGGCCTACAGCGAACAAAGCCTGCATATTATCCGCCAAAACCACCCCATTGACCAGCGTAACGAAGCCTCGTGTTTGGACACATTGGGTAACATTTATGTCAATTTGGCTGATGAGCAGAAGGCATCGTTTTATCTGCGTGAGTGTCTTGCACTTTCGCGGCAGATTGGACACGCCTATGTCGAAATCAATGCGCTCATCAATCTGGGCAAGCTCTATCACCAAAGCGACCCAGAGCGGGCGATTGCCTCTCTGCAAGATGCGCTGGCGCAGGCCAATCAGCATAAAATCCGTGAGTATCAGGCCGAAGCCTATCACCTGTTGACAGAGATTGCCAAGCAACAAGAGAACTTCCAACAGGCCCTCGACTATCATGAACACTATCATCAGGTTCACCAAGAGATTTTTAACGAAGAAAGTGACCGCAAGATCAAAAATTTAGAGGTGCTAAACCACACCCAAGCGGCACGCAATGAGGCGGAGTTGTTGCAGACCAAGAATGACGAGTTAGAGGCCGAGATTGCCGAGCGTAGCCGGGTTGAGGGTGAGCTTGTGGCCGAGATTGCCGAGCGCAAACGCATTGAAGGAGAGTTGGTACAGGCCAAGGAGCAGGCCGAGGTTGCCAATCAGGCCAAAAGCGAATTTTTGTCCAACATGAGCCATGAACTACGCACACCGCTCAATGGCATTTTGGGCTACGCACAAATTTTGTGTCAAGAGCAAAGCATCAGCCCTTCCCAGCAACAGGGTCTCAACGTTATCTATCGCAGTGGCAACCACCTGTTGCAACTCATCAACGATATTCTCGATTTATCCAAAATCGAGGCGCGCAAAATGGAGTTGTATCCCCACGAAATTCATCTGGAAACCTTTCTGAAAGACATCACGGGCATGATCCGAATGCGCAGTATGGAACAAAACATTCGCTTTACAGCGAACATCGCCGATGATTTGCCTATCGGGGTGGAGGTCGATGAAACCCGTCTGCGCCAGGTTCTGCTCAATCTGCTGGGCAATGCGGTCAAGTTTACCAATGAAGGTGGCGTGACATTGACTGTTTCGCAGAGAGCAGCCACCCCACTTTCTCAAGCGAATAAGCATACCACCCTTGTGTTTGAGATTCAAGATACAGGCGTGGGCATGACTGCCGAGGAGATTAAGTCCATCTTCAAACCCTTTGAGCAGGTGGGTGACACCACGTTACACAGTGAAGGCACGGGGTTGGGGCTACCCATTAGCCGTCGGTTGGTCAATCTCATGGGGGGGGACCTTCATCTAGCGAGTGAAAAAGGGGTAGGCACACGGTTTTGGTTTGAAGTTTCGATGCGCTCGACCACACGGACAACACCGACAGCAACGGCTGCGCTCCCGCTGGTGACAGGCTATGTGGGTCGTCCCCGTATTGTTTTGGTGGTGGATGATCGCAAAGAAAATCGCATGGTGTTGACCAGTCTGCTCGCACCATTGGGCTTTGATGTGATTGAATGTCAGGATGGTCAAGAGGCGATTGAATTGGCGTCTGCACTCAAGCCAGACTTGATCCTGAGCGACTTGGTGATGCCACGCATGTCGGGATTTGAGGCCATGCACGAAATTCGTCGCCATCCCGTCATCGCGCAAACCCCCATCATTGCCATCTCCGCCAGTGTGGTCGAAGTGATGCAGGCCCAAAACAAACTAGAGGGCTTTGACGGCTTTCTCTCCAAACCTGTAGACATCAACCGGCTGCTTGACCTGATCCAAGAACTGCTTGCGCTGACGTGGGTCTATGCAGAAACAGATGCCGCGTCCATCCCCACCGCGGAGATTGACTGGATCATTCCGCCGCCGGAACAGATGCAAGAGATATATGAAATGGTCACGCTGGGCGATCTGTGGCACGTGCAGACGCTGGCCCAGCAGTTGAGAGAGCAGGAACCACGCTATCAACCCTACCTACGCCATATCGAAGTGTTGGCAGAGTCGTTTGAAGAGGAAAAATTGCTGACGCTGTTGCGGAAGCATTCGGGGTTTGCTGTGGAGTAGGGAGAGGGGGAGAACAGGCTCTTACTCTAAAAGAAGCCGAAAAACAAGACTGGATGATGCACTAGGCATACTACAGCGGATTGAGATCGGGAACGAATTTTTGGCCTCCAAGAATGAAGAAATTTGTTCCCAACCAAGAAGGTTGCCTTTTATGAACTTTACAATACACCCCTCTCTATCTCCCTATCTCCCTATCTCCCTATCTCCCTATCTCCCCTTCTCCCCTTCTCCTATCCCGCATGAGACAAAATTGTCTGCGCTAGCCTCTCTTTGATTGTCGGCACATCCTGCTGCGTCAGTTCCAGCTTAAGATTGGTCTCATCAGTATCCAACATATCGGCAAACAGACCTGATACGCCACGCCCACGACGATCCACCTGCATATAGACTTGTGTACTCTCTGGCCCAGGCAGACAGACAAACTCGACTTCATCTAGCTTTGCGCGAAATGGGTCTGTTTGTGGCCTAAACTCAAACTCCTGCACATAGGGTTGGTTATATTTAAAATAGCCTTGCTCGCAGTCTGCGCGGTAGAAGCGAAACCCCATCCCCTCCATTGCGTCAAAAATACCTTGAACGATGGTCCCCGGCATCACCTCGATAGCATCGCGGTCCTGTGGGTCCAAGGCCAGCGGAATATCCAAACCCGTTTTGACATACACCGAGTTCCCGCCAATCGTCAGTGGCGTTTCATAGGCCAACTGCACACTCGTTTCAACGGTGCGTACTTCG
>JBCCFC010000604.1:0-8235 GCA_039029935.1 Chloroflexota bacterium | reverse complement strand
GGTGTATTGCGTGTGATTGAAGATGAAGATGGCTTTCAGTCAGCCAGAATCGCGAACCCAATCTATCAGAAAATTCTACTCCTAACCTTTGCGCCCAATATCGACGAGATTTACCAGCCCAACGGCACAATACGTTACCGCTATTTGGTGGATGGAATTTTCTGATAGATTGGGTTCGCGATTCTGGCTGACTGAAAGCCATCTTCATCTTCAATCACACGCAATACACCAAACATCAGCAGTTCAGAGGTCACTTCTTCTCTGAAATTTGTTTTGAACTGGTTATAAAAGAGCATTGGTAACAAGAAAGTCCGGTGTGGCTTGGATTTGGAGGTGACCGTATTAAAGTGTGTATTATCTTCATTGAGTAAACGCGACATGGCACGTTCAAAATGAGTAGCCGTCACCGTGTATTGCTCAACAGCCTCAGTAGTAGGCTCAATCGTGTTGGGCATAGGTACAATCTCTTCGGTTAGCATCTTGCCCAAACGGTTGACCAAGAAGGGGTGTCCTTGGCTTTGGTCATATATTTCTTGAATCGTTTCTTTGTCAAATCGCTGACCTATCTCTGTCGTATGTTGCTCAAGCAATGTCTTGGACTCTTCAAAACTAAAATAGGGGATAGTGAGTTGATCGGCGATATTAAAAGGCGATTGTGTTCCTTCTAACAGCGATGCAATGGTATGAACGCCTGTCAGAATAATGCTTTGTAAAGCGTATTCATAGGGATTCTCCCGTGCAAGATACATGCTCCGAAATTGAGTAAGCAGCGGTGTGAATAAATCTGGCGAAACAGCTTCAAATTCATCAATGATCAGAATTCCTTGCTTACCTAATGTAGTTGAAGTTCTCCGTAGCCACTCAAGAAAATCACCATGATTACGCATATTTGAAGCGGCTGGAGCCGAAGGTTCATAATGTTTACGCCATCGTTCAATCATTAACCCCATGTTTTCATAGAACTCAGATTTTTCAAGATAGGCTAGAGCCTGAAAATCAAGCAATATTGCAAAATAAGTGCCATGTTTTGCATGTTCATTAATGAGATCTTTTAAGAAAGTGGTTTTGCCCATCTGTCTAGCAGCGTTAAGTGTAAAATACCGTCCCTTTTCAATTTTGCTATGTAGTTGCTGTTTGACTTCTTGTCTATCTAGGTAGTAGTGTTTGTTTGGATAAACAGGTCCAAAAATGTTAAAGTCTCGCATGATAATTCCTTATTGTTAGGGATACCACTGGTACATCCCGCTTGCCCTGATTGTTCATTCGCTCAATGACTTGTCAATTATCATACAACAACTGTTATTGATAGACAAAACACACGTTCGCTTTTCGATCAATACCTACTCATTTACACAGGTCAACGCTACCAACATGACCATTCTGGTTATTTCCAGACAATCACGTTGATAGCGTTGACCGACAAATCAGGAGGAAGTGTTACGGCTTTATCGGGTGATAATCGGCAGATAGACAGTCAAGTCTGTTGTTTGACCTGGTTGAGTCGGCGTATCCAGTGGTGTATCTTGATCAGGCGATGGGTCTGTCGTCACTGTCGTTGATGCGGCAACCGTTGACTGATAGTAGTGTCCATCATTGGTGGCAGCCAACACATTGCCTGCGCCATCAACGGCCTGGATAAAGAAGCCTTGCGTGGCTTGGCTGTTGATCTCGCCTGTCCAGCGGATGGAGTTGCCATCTTGGGTGAGGCGTTGTGTGTTGATTGTGCCGCTGCTGCTGTTGCTCTCTTCAAACCAGCCAACAAAGACATCCACAATCCCCGACGCATCATCTACACCGACCTTGATCTGTGTTGTGCCACTCTCTGCGTCATAGACACCGCTGACCAACTGTAGGGTTGGTTCGAGGAAGTCTGGGCTGCTGCTATAGTAGACTTCACCCTGCAAATCCTCAAAGAGACGCAGTACCTGTGTCTGGGCATGGTATTGACCAAACTGCGAGATGAGGTTGGCGCTGCCTGCATGGGTGCGCAGAACGGTCATCATGCTTGGATACCAACCCGCTGTGACATCGGCATCCAACTCCTCATAACTTTCCTCGGTATACTCGTTGTATGGTGAGGCGATGACGGCATCGTAGTTGGCCTGTGTATTATATGTGCCACCCCGGATGACCGCCGAGCGTGCAAAGGATGTTGAGCTACTGTCGTTGATGTCACCGCTAAAGTGCAATGGCATGATAGGCTGCCCCGCAACGGTCTCGACATGCTCATCCAACGTGTAGAACGCACCCTCATTGCCTGCACTGGTTGGCTCGGACAAGGCCAGTGGTTCATCACCTTGGCGTTGGATGTTAAAGCCTGCGCTGCTCACATCACTCTGTTGACCTGCCCGTGTACTCGCTGCCCGCACCAAGTTTGGTCCCAACGAGAAACCGACTGATGGGAACTCTTCCACATTGTCGTCCAGCGCACCAAACGAATCGTTGAGAATCTCGATACCCTGCATAGGCAATCCGTAGAAGATGACCTGCTGGATGACCTTCTCGTCATAGCCATTCATGATGCCCTGATTGAGGACATAGCTGTTCTTGGCGGCGACCAAGGCACGAGCCAAGGTTGTCTCACTACCCTTGCGCAGTTCCTCGGTATAGCGTTCCATCAACTCCTCGGAGAAGGCGGTGCTATAGCGATGACCCCAGCCGTAGCCCGTGTTGCCGACATAGGACACGCCACGACCCGCAAAGGCTTCCACCAGATCATGCTCACGTGCGTCCTCATAAGGCACATTCAATCCACCATGACAGCCCAGCGTGTAGAGCAGACCGCCTGCAATATCCGACAAACCTTCGGCAATTTCAAAGCTCGAAACATCTTGCAAGTTCGGTGTACCCTCCCAATCGTGGCGGGCGTGGCCGTTGAGAATCTGCAAATCATAGGTCATATTCTGCTGGATGTCACGCAGGTCATTCCCATCCCAATCGGAACCAATCAACTCACAGTTGACATCAAGCAATGACGACTGGTTGGTCCACTGTGTACACATGTTGTGTGCGGCATCCTGCACAAAGTCGTAGCCCGTGACCAGCACACTCTCGACGGTTGTGACGGATTCGCCTAAGAAGTAGTCAATCGTGCCGATAATATCCGCAGGGCTTTCGACCAAGCGACCAATGGCAAGGTCTTCGTTGGGGACGTAAAAGCTGCCAGGGATGCGGTCGATGTAGAAGTCATCGGTCAGGATATAGTCAGCGGCCAGTGCTGCGCCAATCGGATGCTCTTCGTCCAATGCTTTGTAGAAACTCTCGGTAAAGTCAAAGCGTTGGCGTGTTGTCGGGTCTTTGATGCGATGGAATGGCAGTTCCATATCGCTACCCACGAGCACCACATATTCAATGCCAGCCTGCTCCTCCAGATAGTTCATAATCACCCGACGAATGGCATCGGCAACTTGGTTGGCATGGGCAACGCTGGTTGGGTTGTTGGCCCAGCCTTGATAGGCATCTTGCACATCCGCGTTGTTCTGGAGTTGGATGACATGTCCGTCAACCGCCTCATGTGTTGCCAGCTCATTCAGCTTGCCCATCATGGTGTCAACCTCACCTGCATCATTGCCCTCTGCAAAACTGTTACGGTTGACCAAAATCAGTGAGCGGACCTCGCTGGGGGCTGGCGGCTCATAGGTGGGTGTTGGTGTTGGCGTTGGGTACGGAGTAGCCGTTGGTTCAGGCGTTGGCGTTGGTTGATCGACTTCGGTGTAACCGATCAACACCTCATAACCCGCATTCTCACCAAATTTGGCTGGGTCATGGCTATAGGCTTTGATATAGTAGCGACCCTCTTCGCCTGGCTCGATGGTGTACTCTATACGACAGCCAAAGCCGCGCCCATGATCATTGTTGCTCGCCAGCAACTCGCCATCACTATTGTAGAACTGAATCACAGGGTCTACTTCATAGCTATTCGGGTCGGCAGTGATGTAATAGGTTCCAGACTGAGCCTCAAAGCCCATCCAATCTTCATCGCTGTTTTTACAGAAGGTGTGATACTGTGCCGCGTTGAGACCAATGTCATTGGCCCCCTCCAAGCTATCGTTTGGCTCAAAGGGTGTGCCGCTACAAGAATCGCTGCTCACTTTGAGTGTATACTCGGTTCCTGCACCCGCAACACCAAAATCTTCATCATGAACACTCAGATAGTACGTTCCACTGGCAGGTGCTTGCCATGAAACCTGCGCAGCATTTCCTGCGCCGCTGTCGGTATCACACATGAGCAACACTTCATCGCTGTCATAAAGACAGACCACCGGATCGGCCACGTCGCCCAAGTCAACTGTCTCAATGAGATACATCTGACCTTCGTTGGCCTGTACCTCGACCCAATCAAAGTCGTAGGCGGGACAGACATTGTGCGTTCGTGTCGCACCGTTTACGTTGATGTCCCAGAACTTGGCGGTGGCACTGCTGTCATCTTCTTCAAATTCATCTTCGGTACAGCCATCGCTCAATTGATTGACTTGCACATTATAGGTGGTGTTCTCCCCGTGAAGCCCATTGTCATTAAAGAGACGTAGATAGACGGGACCTGTCTTGCGAGCAGGGAAACGCACTTGCGAGCCAGCGAGAGCTGTTGTACCCAAATCGACGGCTTCACAGCTATCAAAGAGTTCAATTACGGCGTCGGCGTCAGCCCCCAAATTGTTCATGTTGACTTCATACTCAGCACCCGCAACCGCGTCAAAGTGCATCCAGTCCACATCGCCAGCTTCACAAAAATCATACTCTTGGAAGTCGCCGTTGAGGATCATGCTATTTGACTGTTGACAGATGTTGTTGGGTTCATAGTGATTGTCACAACTAAACTCGGCTGTCACAGACAATAAGTAATCCGTGTTGGGGCCGTAATCCGGCAGGTTATGACCAACCATGAGGTAATAGACACCCGTTTCATAGGCCGTGAACGAAATTTCTGCACCGCTGCCAAAACTGGGTGGTGTCTGGCAGGTCGGGTGAAGCTCAATAAAGAGGTCGGCATCATCACCAGTACCCTCAACTGCATCCGCAATGGCCGTGTAGCGAACACCGCTGACAACATTAATCTGTACCCAGTCCGTATCGCCATCTTCACCGGGTGCTTTATAGAGATTGTGCATCTGCGCCGCCCCATTGACTTCTAAAAGGCTGGACGCGTCACAAGTGTCATCGACCTCATAGTCATCAGGATTCCCTTCAACGGGTGGCTCGGTCGGTGGGTTGATATGTAGACGATAGAGATTGTTGGTTTCGTCCGATTCTGCCACCTCTTCATCACGGTCTACCCATGCATAGATGACCGGACTGTTGCTGTTGAAGACATGCCCCGTGCGTGTGAATTCAAAGACATCACCCGCCTGCAACCCCAACCCGTTAAAGGTCTGAGCGGTGTGTTGGGTCGTGGCCGATGGTGGATCATCGGGTGATTCGATATAGAGATGGAGCCGGAAGCCACCCGATGGCACATCACCCTGATTGCGCACAATCACGGTCACATCGGCTTCGCTACCCGCGCTGGGTTCAGCAGGGTCCACAGTGATGATGTCGATGGTTAAGTCTGGGAGGTTTTGCAACGGGCTATCAGGCTGAGATGCCACTGCTGCGGCACTCGCTGCTGGAGTTTGGGTCAGCCCCAAAAGGGAAACCCCTGGCACGGCCAACAGTGCCAAGGTAATCAACAAAAAGACGCCCACAATGGGGTAATGCGTCGTTTGCTGTTGCTTTCTTGTAAAAAACTGAATCGATTTCATTGCACGTTCCTTTATTGTTCGTGTAATTGCGAAAGAGTTCTAACTTCGTGTTTTTGTGAACACAATCATATCCTGCTCTAGCTAATGCGCATGGACAAATTTTTTCGTGCATGAATTTCAAATTTGTAAAGAATCCGCAAAGAGGATGCAGCAAAATGCGCCAGTTGTTGTAGGTCAAATGACGGAGGATGGCATGAAATGGTGTTATCGGTGTTTTCAGGCCATCCCAGCGTTGAAAATGCGCCACCGCTTAACGGCTCACCGTCGGCAAAAATACCCGATACCCCACCTCTACCTCAACTGTCATCGGACGTGCTTGCAGACCATGACGGTCACGGGCGTAGACAACGATGCGGTAGACGCCCATCTGTGTGAAGTGCGTATCATCACCGCCGATGTATAGGGCCTGCACCCCATCAGCAGCCACAAACTCGATAATGTCCAAGCTTTCGGCGTTGAGTTCGCCATCATCCTCATACGCAGCCTCACCTGTCGGCTGGATATAATCGGGTGGATAGACCACGCCCCAGACCGATTGGATAGACTCGTTGCCAAACTGGTGACGCACATCGGCATGAAACTGAAATTGTCTAGTGGCGTTGGTTGTGATTACGTCGATACCCGCGATGTAGGGCGGCCATGTACTACTGAGTGTACCTGCGTTGGCAAAGCTGCGTAGTGAGGCAATGGCAAAGTCCTCGATTTCGTTGGGTTCACCATCACCATCGGCATCGAGCCAAGGCCGCTGATAGCGATGATGTTGTTGGACACTGTTTCTGCTGGCTTGGAAACTATAGAAGAGGCTGTAATCCTCCCACAAAAAGGTGATGAATTCATCGGAAAAGGCTGCACCATTGCGCGAAACATAGGCATCGTAGTTCTCGTTGGAGGAGGTGATGATGACACGCCCCTCACTGCTGATTGATCCATCTTGGCGGTTGATGAAACTGCCAGCCTGACAGGCTTCGATGATGACATTGACCAGCAGGCCGGGGAACTCGTCCTCCAACTCACTCAACCACGCATCGAGGTCATTGGAGGTCAATATCTCTTGGCTGAGATTGTCGAGATAGAACAAATCAGGACCACCATGATCGACCAAATAAAGTGTCAACACCTGGCTAACATGCTCGCGCTGTAGCTGTGCCTTGCCCCATTCGGTGATGCCATATTCAAGGTTGCGTTCGGTGGCTTCACCATCCACAATCGGGCTGGATGAGTCAGTCCCCAGTGAGGCGGTGGTTGCTAAGAAGAAAATTTCACTGTCTTCTCGCCCCTTGGCCTTGAAGAGGTCATAGGCATAAAGTGCTGTTGCGTCGATATTATCCTGTGCTGGGTCTGCCCCGCGATAGCGACCAGCTACAACAATGGCGGGGATGGGAATGATGACATTGCCCTCGTTGTCGGTTTCACTTGGCATCTTGCGAATGGACAGGTTGTAGCTGACATCAGGGCCATAAATCAATGGATCAAACTGTTTGGCTTTGACAAAGAACCCCTGTCCTGCCTCGGCTTCGACATCAATGCGCGCACCTGGCGCAAAGGTGTTCACAAACTGGTCCTCGTGAAAAGTACCACAGTCTTTGTAGTAGTAGAGGTCTACATCGGCACTGGAGTTATCGGGAATCGTGACTTCAATGCGATATATGCCAGCGGTGGAAACAGTGAATTGGGTCCAGTCCGTGTCAGCACTCGCATGGAAGGTGTGGGGTTGGGGAGCACCGTCTGGCTGGATGATGGTGGCGTTGGCACAATCATCGTTGGGTTCATGAACATCAGCACCACTGGAGAGTGGTGCTGTTGGTATAGCTGTATAAGTCGGTACAGGTGTGTAGGTAGTCGTTGGTGGAACTGGTGTATTGGTAGATGCTGGTGTTGGTGGCACGGGTGCGTAGGTCGGCGTACTGGTCGGCGTACTGACTGGCATGGGTGGCAAAGTAGAGGTTGGTGGAACAGGTGTATTGGTCGGGGTGTTGGTTAGGGGGCGTATCGGGGTATGCGTAAATGTGGGTGTATTGGTTGGTGGATTGGGGGCAACCCATGTTTTCGCTGTGATAGGATTGCTATAATCACTCCATAGTCCACTTGGATTTCTATCATGTGGTGGTGTATAGGTACGCAGTCTAAAGGTGTAGGTAGTACCCGCGTCCAACCCCGTAATCACATAAGCATTGTCGCTCTTGGTGTGGGTTGTGCCATGTGTTGTATAGGAGCCTTTGTTAGTCATGTTAATCTCGTAATAGCCACCTTTATCTTTAAAGGCAATGGGTGTCCAACTAAGTTGTACGGTGCTGTCGGAAAGTATAGTTACCGTCACATCCACTGGCGCAATTGTTTGTGTATCTGCACAGTCTCTATCTTTTTGAGTGAGAAATGTAACGAGGGTATTGTCTGTGATGACAATGCGATTATAGGCAAAATTTGTACTTTGAGTGGCGCAGGACGTCAGGCCGGAGATCCTCATCGCCCTCGGCGGCGGCAATCCATCGGACTGCCG
>JBCCFC010000603.1:0-8236 GCA_039029935.1 Chloroflexota bacterium | reverse complement strand
TTGGTGGTTCATATAAACAGGGTAACAAATACGGGTAGGATTTATGGGTTGATTTTTTTATGTGTAATCAGCTTGATTACAATATGTACAAGCAAGAAAAGACCAACTGATGGACCAGTTGAACGGTACGCTGTCTGTGGGTCGGTAGCATCGCTAGCCCCTCGGCTATGTGTGAAGATGCGGCATGGCGACAGCAGATGCTTGCGATTCACCAAGCGAACCTGCGGCGGTTGCAGTTTGAATTGGCAACGTACCCTGTTGGCGAGAAGCCACTGCATTTGATGAATCAGGTGACGGCTGAGGAACGAGCAGTCCGAAAGTATGGCGACATAGTCTAACGTTGTATTTGGTTTACTTTGTCGTACAGAATCTATACACTTGAATTTGACAAGCGTGATTACAATACGTATTATATGTGTAGTCTAATTGCGTGAAATTTGTATTTGGATAGATATAAGAGGTGACTATGAACGCAATACCACAAATTGAGCCGATCACAACGATGGCCCGGGACCATACGGCGTTGATTTCAAAGTTGGACAATGGCCCTGTAATTTTGGCTCATCGAAGTAAACCAGCGGCTGTTTTGGTTTCAATTAATGAATGGAACCAGATTGCAGATGAATTGGCGCGGCTGCGACGGGCATTTTTAGCAGAACAGCGAAGTAAAGAGATGGATGAGAATCCAGCTTTAGAGATTCCTTTTACACGCGAAGAGTTGACCAAAAGGGGGATCATCAATGGCTAGACGATGGACCCTGGTAGCACACCCGAACTATTTGCAAGCACTGCGTGTGGCTATTCAAAATCCAGATGAGAGCCTGAATATTCAAACAGGCTCGTGCCTAACTCTACCTCTGGGATAGCCAATAAATAGGCATGGCGACCCATGTAGGCGACCAGAGTGAACGGGCTAGATAATATTCAAACACGCTCTCAGCGATTTAGACTGACAGAGGCCATCTGGGACAAGTTGGAAGAAACAGATAACCCCACATGGGGGGCAACACCCAACAAAGATAATCAATATGAACTTGTTTTGTTTGGCCGGGTCATACTCTATGAGATTAGGCTATTCCACAAAATAAAATATCCATTGGAACGCGGAGTTAGCAATCTCTATTGCGGGTCGTACACGGGGAATCCGGCGTTAGAGAACGCCTAACTCCGCGAATTTGTGGGTAATTATTTTTGTGGAATAGCCTTATGGAAGCGGAAGGCAAAATTCGGCTGCTATTGCTTGAATAGTGATGAGGGGATGAATAAAGAGGGTCTATCCAGTTGTGACCCTCTTTATGCTTTGTCCAACCCTCATCAATTATGCCATAAATTCCCGACTACAAGCATTGGCCGCATCCAACACCCGATCCACATCCTCAGCCTCAATCCCATAATGCGTCACAGCACGCACCGGATAGGGACCATCGCCAATAATCACGCCTTGCTCACGCATAAAGGGTGAGAACTTGCCGACCATCGCGGGGTCGAGCGTGATAAAGACCATGTTGGTCTGTACATTGTCCAAGTCAATGGTAAAGCCGGGCATATCGGCCAATCCTTCGGCCAGTGTGCGCGCATTGGTGTGGTCATCCTCCAGTCGCTCGACCATTTCGGTCAGGGCGACGATGCCAGCCGAGGCTATCACGCCGACTTGACGCATGGCGCCACCGACAAGTTTGCGGAGTCGATGCGCTCGTGTGATGAACTCCTCGGAGCCAGCGATGACCGAGCCAATGGGGGCGGACAGTCCCTTCGAGAGGCAGAAGGAAACCGAGTCAAAGTGTTGGCTGATCTCCTGGATATCGACATTGAGCTTGACAGCGGCGTTGAAGACGCGTGCGCCATCCAAGTGCAGATTTAGTCCATGTTCATCGACCAGTGCTTTGGCTTCGGCCAGATAGGAGAGCGGTAGTACCTTGCCACCCTGTGTGTTTTCCAGACAGAGCAATCGGGCTTGCGCAAAATGTACGTCATCTGGCTTGATGACCGACGCCACCTTATCCAATGGCAGTGTGCCATCGTCATTAAACTCAATTGGCTGTGGTTGAAGGCTCCCTAGCACAGCCGCACCACCCGCCTCATACTTGTAGCAGTGGGCTGTCTGTCCGGCGATGTACTCTTCGCCGCGCTGGCAGTGACTGAGTAGACTCAGCAAATTGCCCTGTGTGCCACTGCTGACAAAGAGTGCTGCCTCCTTGCCCAACTTTTCGGCAGCTAGCTCTTGTAATTTATTGACTGTTGGGTCCTCACCATAGACATCATCGCCCAATGGTGCCTTTGCCATCGCCTCTTTCATGGCCGGGCTAGGCTGTGTGACCGTATCACTTCGTAGATCAATCATGGTATTCTCCTATTACAGGCAGGATGCCTGTGTTACTATGCATCTGGCAAGAAACGAAAATCTGTCAACTTGCCTCGTTGATTTAGTGTTAATTTTACCTTGGTGTTCCTCTTTGTGCCCACAAAGCGCACGGTGCTTTCTGATGTGCCATCCCCTGCCAGCACATCCTGCACAACGCAGGGGCCACAGAGCAGATTTGCCAATCGCACACGGTCCCAGAGTTGTAGGCGGTTTGTGTCGCGACTGCGGATGCGGTCTAAGGCGCGTAGCGTTGGCCGTTTTGTCAGTACCGCCAGTTTATCCGCCGCTGCTTGCATGGCTTCGGAGAGGGGCAATGTAGACGTAATCTCCATCTCTTGGACCAGTGGTGGGATCGTTGGTGACAGCGATATCCATACATCACAGAAACCATGTGTACCGACCATGCGCCATTCACCACGCAGCCAATTTTCGGGTTGGAGTTCGCCTTGCTGGGTCAGTGTCCCGTGATCGGCTTGCAATTTCGCCAAATCCTGTTGCCAGTGAGTACGATCACGGTCGAGGAAAAAGTTGTCGGCAAAGAGTGTGTCAGCAATCGCATCATCCCACGCTTGTAGTAGGTGGTTGACCTGAGCTTGTGCTTCGATGAGTGTTGGATTTGGGACAAAGCGATACGCCTCGTTGACGGGCGTCAGTGTCGCCTTTTTAATTAGGTCGATAAGCAGTTTATCGCCCACCCGACTGTAGCCAGCATAGGTCACATTTCCCAACGCAATCACACCAGTATCATGCGCCGGACTCCAACACATATAGGACCCAAAGCCGGGCAGACCGCCACCATGCCGCACAATCTCATGCTCGCCATCGCGCCCAATCGACAACCCATAGCCATAGCCATTGCTGCTTAGTTTGGGGGGCGCACCCAGTTCGCTCTGTATGACCTCTGGTGACGCTGGTTGCCAAATTTGCTGCATCTCACGGCGCGAACTGCGACTGAGCGGTCCCTGCACGTCATCATCACGAGGCGGATACGCATCCAAAAACCAGT
Organism: Chloroflexota bacterium; assembly: GCA_039029935.1. Taxonomy (GTDB): domain Bacteria; phylum Chloroflexota; class Anaerolineae; order Caldilineales; family Caldilineaceae. The sequence goes on along the minus strand of JBCCFC010000603.1, from coordinate 4,868 downwards.
TGACCCAAATCGCCAGATCGTTGACTGTGGTAAAGATGCCAGCAAAGGCGGCAACATCTCCACCCGATGGCAGCAGCACCTCCTCGACCCATCCATCATCCAGCCACTGATAGCCCTGTGCCACGCGCGCTGCGGGGAAATCATGTGCATTCCAGCCCGTGCTGTTCATACCCAGCGGTTGCAACAAATGTTCATTGATATAGTTGATATAGGGCTGACCAGAGACGTTGGTAATGATGCGTCCTAAAATCATATAGCCCAAGTTGGAATATTCAAAGCCCGTGCTGGGCGGTGAAGAAAAGGTGATGTCCTGTTGGTAGATGGCCGTCAGTGAGGCATCGTCGCGATAAAGCTGTCGATCTGCCCAAGGATCATCCTGTGGGAAGCCTGCCGACATCGACAACAGTTGACGCACGGTGATCGGTGCGGAATCCTGTGTTGGGTACTGTAGCTTGGCAAGTTCGGGTACATAACGCTGCATGGGCGCATCCAACTGCACCAGACCTTTATCACGTAGTTGCAGAATCGCGGCGGCGGTAAAACTTTTGGACATGGAGGCAATGCGGAAGACAGTATCGTTATTTACGGGCGTGTTGTCATCCGTGTTGCGCAGTCCAAAGCTCTTGATATAGATGAGTTGTCCACCTGTCACAATGCCATAGGCGACACCGGGGATATGGTGGCTGCTGGCATGTGTATGGAAAGCAGCGTCGATGGTATCAACGAGATTGAGAATTCGTTCTGTTGGTGTGGTATTGTGTGCAGCCATGCAAAAGTTCTCCCACCTGGTTATGTCTTGAAGTAGTCAACGAGGCTATCAACCAGCCCGTCAACCGTATGTGTCTCTGGCATGGCATCGACAGTTAGCCCAAATTGGCGCGCTGCTTTTGTCGTGACCGGGCCGATGCAGGCGACACAGACATCATCGAGCATATCCAGTGTCCCGCCTTCTTGGGTGATGCGATGAGAGAAGTAGCGTACTGTCGATTCGCTGGTAAATGTGATGGCATCAATTTTACCCTCCCAGAGCATGACGGGCACAGGGTCGCCACCGCTGGCAACAACATTGTGATAGGCTGTGACTGTGGTCAGGGCTGCTCCCGCGCTGCGCAATGCCTCGGCCAGTGTCGGGCGGGCGATCTCTGATTGAGGAAGAAAAATTTTGTCACCAGATTGTACCTGCATGGATGCGGCCAGCGACTCGGCCACAAACTTTTCAGGGACGAGATCAGCCGAAAGTCCGAGCATGGTTTCCACCGCCTCTTGGGTGACAGAGCCGATGGTTGCGATTTTTAACTGCTTGAACTGTGATGCCTGGATATCCAGAGCCGCCATGCGTTGGGCAAGGATGTTGATGGTATTGGTGCTGGTCAACACCATCCATTGAAAGCCGCCCGTCACAACCGCTCGCAATGCTGCATCCAGAGATGTTGTGTCTCTTGGTGGTACAATGTCAATACAGGGATAGTGGAAAACGGATGCCCCTAATGATTCTAGCAACCGTGCCTGTCGACCCGCTTGGTGTACAGCCCGTGTAATCGCAATGTTGATGTTGTTTAAGTGATTTGCTGTCATGCCGTTCATTATACAGGCATCGTTACCACGTGCAAAGATTGGTCTATTTGTAATAGGCAATTACACATCGCAAATTGGCTGACCTTTTGATATAATAGTGAGGTCCGACACTATCTGGAGACACATCCTGAGATCAAACATTTTGTCATTCTGGACGACTTCTATGGTCCAGAATTCATTACCGCCTATCCCTATAACTTTATCCATACAGATGAGTTTCTCACAGAGGACGATACGCGGTCTGCACGTTTAATATTGACAGGTGAAATGTCCCAAGATGAACTGGAGCAACTGGCTGATCGGACCAGAAATCTTTATAGGCTGTAAGCAGAATTTAGGAGAGTGACAATGAATATAACCAATATGATCACGGCTGTTGATGCACATGCCTGTGGTGAGCCGGGGCGCGTGATTACGGGCGGTGTTGTCAACGTGCCAGGCGACACCATGTTTGCAAAACAGCAATGGCTGGCACAGAACAATGATGAACTACGGTTGCGTATGTTGCGTGAGCCACGTGGCTACCCTGCCCTCTGTTGCAATGTCATCCTTCCACCCACACATCCAGAGGCCGATGCGGGCTTTGTCATTATGGAGCAGACCGAGTATCCCGCGATGTCGGGGAGCAACACCATCTGTGTGACCACCGTGTTGCTGGAGACGGGGATGTTGCCCATGCAGGAACCAATCACCGAGTTGACATTGGAAGCCCCTGCGGGTTTGGTAGGGATTCGCGCAGAGTGTGAAAATGGCAAGGTCAAACGGGTCACTTTCAAAAATGTCCCAGCCTTTGCCATCCATCTGGACCAAGAAATTGATGTACCCCACTTAGGCAAGGTCACGGTCGATGTCGCATGGGGTGGCATGTTCTTTGCCATTGCTGATGCCGAACAACTGGGGGTGTCATTGACACCGGAGAATGGACGCAACATCGTGCGTATCACCGAAATGATCAAGACTGCGGCGCGTGAACAACTGCCCGTTGCCCATCCCGACAATCCAGAGATGGCAGGGATTTCGATTGGCCTATTATCCGGTACATCGCAGAACCCTGGCATCAGTGCGCGCAATGCTGTCACCGTTGCCACGGGTGAACTGGATTGGGACCGCCCCGAAACATGGACTGGGGTGCTGGACCGCTCCCCCTGTGGAACCGGAACTTGTGCAAAAATGGCGACCCTCTATGCCAAGGGACAACTAGGGCTGAATGAGGATTTCCACCATGAGAGCGTGGTTGACACTGTGTTTATGGGGCGGCTGCTCGAAGAAACGACCGTTGGCCCTTATAAGGCAGTGGTCCCTACATTGAGTGGGCAAGGATGGATTACGGGCATTGCACAGTATGTGGTTGATCCAACCGATCCCTTTCCCAACGGATTTACGGTCGGGGATCTTTGGGCGTAATAAATTTTGTGTGTAAGACCTTATGAACGGGTGGATTTGACTAAACATGAACGGGATGCACTGCGGAGGACAACAATTGACCATCAACACGCGCCGTTTGTACGGGAATTTGAATTTCGACAACGGCGTCCCCCACCCCACTGGTTGGCAGTTCAATAAACACCTCGCGCGCAGGCCCTGCCAACCTGTAATCATTCTCTTCTACCCAGCTACCCAAGGCTGCATAGGGTTCATAGCCGTTTTCTAGGGGACCAACACGCACTGCTGTCACAGCCGTCTCAATGGCGGGCAGCATATGCGCCGAAATTCTGTCACCGCTGGGCAGACGCATCGGCTCGTCAATGCTCACGCCACTTTGGAGAAAATAGCCCATCTCCACATCCACTTTTTCCATCATAAATGCATTGGCGTGGATGACGGCAGCAAAGTTCCCCAATTTTTTTGCCCCCAAGCGCATGGTTAGCCGAGTGGTGAGTTCTTGCATCAACGTCATGCCATCCATCAGGTGGGGCATGACACGTCTACTTGACAGAAAAGGTTGCGCGGAGATTGATTTGACGATCACGTCATCCTCACGCATGACTCCTTCATGTTCAATCTGACGCAGACGTGCCTCTACCTCGCGCAAACGCGCAATCTCTGCCTGCAATGTCTGCTCAATCTGTGATTTTTTCAACGACAACATCCCGCGTATCTCATCCGCAGCAATGTGATCGTTGACCATGCGGCCAATCTGCTCCAACGTCAACCCCAATCCTTTGAGCGCGATAATACGGTTGAGCTTGGGCAGTTGGGTTGCACTGTAGTAGCGATACCCCGTAATCGTATCGATCTCCACAGGCTGAAACAGCCCAATCTCGTCATAATAGCGCAACTGTGTAATCGGTGTCTGCGCAATCTTGGAAAACTCACCAATCCGAAACATTGTTGTATCCTTTCTGCTTTTAGTATTCAGTAGGTCAATAGGTCAGTAGATCAGTAGGTCGGTAGGTCAGTACCGAGTACCGACATACCGAATACAGACCCACCGAATACAGACCCACCGAATACCAACTACCCAACCTACGCCTGTACACGCGCATGAACCTGCCCTGTCTCGGCATAATGCTTGAGTTCTTCCAAGATGATGTCAACTGTCTTTGACATCTGTCCTTTCATCACGGGTCCCATCAACTGCGCAAAAACGGGCAGCAATCGTCCCTTCATATGCATGTGGACCACTGACTGATTCTGGCCTTTGGGTTCAATGCGCCATGTATTGCCCATTTCTTTGACAAAGAACGGCATCTTTTGGACATCTGCCGCATAGCTAAGGACGTGGCGTTGTTCATCAAACTGTGTCACAGTCTCCTTAATATCACCAAATCCTGGTGTGGAACAGACACGGCCTTGCCCTGGTGGCAGGTCTGGGTTGGGGCCAGACGTTTCGATCTGGCTGGTCCAATTCCCCACATTCACATAGTCCTCGCCCACAATCTCCCAAAGTCGGGTTGCTGGTGCATTCACGGTTAATTGTCGAATTACTTCCATTGGTAACGCTCCTTATACTACATAAATCAATGATTGTTTGGCTTGTTCGCTTGATTGCGAATCATGCTTTGCAGTATAGGACCTCAAGCGGCTAGAGAGTCAACCCCCTCTTTTGTTAGATTTTTGTTAGCGCGGACAAAGGGATAAAGGACAGTACCGCAGGTTGGCTACCTGCGTCACAGATAATCAATCTGTCATACAGTATCGCAGGTTGGCTACCTGCGCCACAGATAATCAATCTTTGATACTGTACCGCAGGTTGGCTACATGCGTCACAGATAATCAATCTGTCATACAGTAGCGAAGTAGGGATAGGTGAGGGAGAGAGCATCGATATGTCAGACATGGTAGGAGCTTCG
>JBCCFC010000602.1:0-8258 GCA_039029935.1 Chloroflexota bacterium | reverse complement strand
CCGCGTTTCAATGGGTAATTTATTTTGTGGATTAGCCTTAAGAAAAACTCTGGGGTGAAAAGCTACTCGAATTTCGATACTATGAAACTGTCCTGCAAGACCTGTTGAGTGAGGAATATTTAGACCTCAATGACCCTGTGGCAGCAGCACTCGCTGTCTTAATGAAGCATCCAAAGGAATTGAGCGCGCTGATCAAAAAACGAAGTTTGGATATCATTACGCTGAATGATGATGTATCCGAGGGTGACAAACATTTTTTGGAAGGATTTGTGCATGAGTATGTGCCAAATGCCGCGATTCAAGGCGGAACGGAGGAAATTATGGAACAATTAGAAGAATATCAACTGACGTATCGAGAACGACTTGAGCGTGAGCTTCAACAATTTAAACTTGAGTTTCAACAAAGTGCAATCATAAAAGTATTAACCACAAGATTCCAAGAAGTAGCCAGTGATATTCTTGATATAATCAAGAGTATTGAAGACATGAATCTACTCGAAAAACTACTTCTTCAATCGGCATTGATTCAATCGCTGGATGAGTTAGCATTACCGGAGCCTGCATAATATGCTCATTGCCATCTTAGGGTTAGGCGAAGCGGGTGGCACACTGGCGCATGACCTGATTGCTGCTGGTGTATCAGTACGCGGCTGGGACCCCAATCCACCAGCCATTCCTGACGGATTAGAATTCGCATCCAGCAACCGTGAAGCAGTCATCGGTGCGGATATCATCCTCAGCGTCAACTGGACATCGGTATCACTCGACGTTGCCAACGAAGTCGCCCCTGTTCTCCAGCCAAATCAACTCTATGCAGATTTGAACACGGCCTCACCACAAAACAAACGGGATGTTGCGGCGATTATTGCGCCAACAGGGGCAAAGTTTGTGGATACCGCGTTGATGGCTCCCGTGCCTCCAAAAGGGCTAGGCACACCTGTCTATGCCTCTGGTGATGGTGCCGCGCGATTTAGCGAATTGATGTCGCCGTTAGGGATGACCATCACCGTCTTAGAGGGCGAGGCTGGCGTGGCAGCAACACACAAATTGGTGCGCAGCATCATGTTTAAAGGCGTTGCGGCGGTGGTAATGGAGTGCGTGGACGCTGCCGAGGCGTTGGGTATGAGTGACTATGCGCGTCAGCAGATGATGACGATTTTGCAGGATGAAGCCATGATCGACCGCTTTGTGAGCGGAAGCAAAAAACATGCCAAACGCAGAATGCACGAGATGGAGGCGGTGGTCGAACTGTTAGAGTCGATTGACGTTTCGCCCTTTACCAGCCGTGCCTCTGTGGAAAAGTTGAAGGAGTTACTATGAATCCAAGAAAACTATTGGTGGTCGGTGCTCACTCCGCCGATTTTCTCTGGCGCAGTGCTGGAACCATTGGTGTCACCGTCGAGCAGGGTGGTAGTGCAACCGTGCTGGCCCTCAGCTATGGCGAGCGCGGGGAATCGGGCAACCTGTGGCGCGACAACCCCAACCAAACCGTCGAAAATGTCAAGCGCATTCGTCACGAAATGGCAGAGGAAGCCGCATCCTATGTCGGGGCCGATTTCCGTTGCTTGGACTTGGGCGACTATCCGCTTGTGGTGACAGACGATGCTATAAACGAACTGGTGCGCATCATCCTCGAAGAGACCCCCGACGTCATTCTGACCCATACGGCGGTGGATCCCTTTAACCCAGATCACCCAGTTGCCTACACCACCGTCCAGCGAGCGCGTCTACTGGCGGCGGGCGCTGGTGTCGCCAGCGCCTTCAAGAGCATCACCCCACCCGATTGGTACTCCTTTGAGCCACACCAGCCGGAGCTATCGGAGTTCTATCCCAACACCTTTGTCGATATCACGCCTGTGATGGACAAGAAAATTAAGGCCATGAATGTGATGTCTGCACAAGGATATCTGATTGATTATTATACAGAATTGGCATCGCGACGGGGCAACCATGCACGGCGCATTTCCGGCAAGCAGGGAGTAAAGTTTGCTGAGGCGCATCAACGGCTCATGCCTTGGGTCGTGAGTAGCCTGTAGAAAGTATTAAGAGAACATAACCATGACTGAAAATGAAAAAATTGCGCGTTTAGCCGAGTTAGGCACAGCAACCGTCTATGAGGCATCGGGACAAGAAGGGTTGATTGATCTGCCATTGATTCAAGTTGTGCCAAAGAGCCGAGTGGCTGGCAAGGCACGTACCGTCCTCTGTGGGCAGGGAGACAATGTAATGGTCCACGCCTGCATTGAACACATCCAGCCCGGAGAAATCGTCGTGTTGGCACAGCCGGAATCACAAGCGTCGGCATTAATCGGCGATCTGCTGGTGACGCAGATGATCTATGCAGGGGCGGCTGGCGTTGTGTCCAATGGCTCTGTACGTGACTATGAGGAATTGGTTGAGATTGGGCTACCGATTTGGACAGAGTTTGTGCGTGTGCGTGGGGCAACCAAAACAAACATTGGTCAGTTAAACGTGCCTGTGGCGATGGGTGGCACGATCATATATCCTGGCGATATTGTAATCATGGATGCAGATGGTGCAATCACGGTGCGCCCGTCACGCTTGGATGACGTGCTTGAAAAGTCAGAGGCACGTGCGGCCAATGAAGAGGCTGACCGTAAGCGGTTCAAAAATGGTGAACGTAGCTATGATCTGCGCGGTTGGCGTGAACATGTCGAAGCACCACGCTAACTCGCAAACCGAACCCCGGCAAGCTGATGCCCCCACACCTGCCCATAATGCTGAATTTCTAAATAGTTGGCACACGCAGGGGCAGGCTTATACACGCGAAAGGTGCGCATCAACCCCAGCGAGGCGGCACTCTCCAGTGGACCAACATAGCTGGTGGCGCGGTCGAGAAAGAGTGGTTGTGCTGCCCAGCGTGCCATCTTCGCTTGGTTGAGGAAAAAGCAGCCGGAGTGTGGATTGCTGGTGTGGATAAAGGAAATCGTTTGGTCGGTTTGGTTTAGTGTATACGAGGCTGTTTCTAATGCCTCAATATCACGAAGCTCAAAGTCAATGTAGACTTTTTTGAAGATTGTCTTCGGCTTTTGTCCCGTGGCCTGATTGTTTTTTTTGAACTGGTGTATAAACTCGAACCTATTTGGCTGCAATACATCTGTATCATCTGTACTCGCATTAAATTGATGGAGTTTGTGCCAAAAAGCCGGATCATGCAGCACCAAATCATCTTCCATATAGCCATAAAAATCATACTCGCCAAGATGGTCGGCCAGCACGGCATGACACTCAAACCCCAGCATCATCGGCTCACAGGTCGTCGGATGATGCGTGTATACATCTTCACCAAACGGTAGCTGGTCAAGTAAGTGCGCCCCTTGGGTGGTGCAAAGGACGATATCGAGTTGAAGCTGTGATTGCTGATTAGCTTGGTGCGGATGAAGTCGGTCGCCAGCCGGTACCCAATATTCCTGCGGTGCAGCGTAGGTGGTGTGTAGCGCACGAATACACTGTGTCACCGCATTAATGCGTGGCTGTGGATTGGGCTTTGTAGACCCATAACGACCATCACCCTTCGGATTGTAATAATGAGGGATGGTGATGAGCACTTTTGGCATACATTACTCACTGCTGGGACGGTAAGTCGTTAGGTCGGTAAGTCAGTATTCGGTAGGCCAGTATTCGGTAGGCCAGTACTGACACACCGAATACCGAATACCGAATACTGACTTACCGCCCCTACGCTTCCGTCAAGAAATGATCAACCGCCGCCGTCAACTCACCCATCGTCGCGGCCATGAGAACGCTATCACAGTGGGGCGCATATTGTGGCATGTCACTGTCGCCTGTCCCCCAGAGCATGGGCGGTTCTGGATTGATCCACAGTGTACGCCGACTGCGTTGTACCATATCTTTGAAGATAGCAATTTGTGGATCATTGTAATTATTGCGACCATCACCAACCATAATCAACGTTGTGCGTGTATCGAGCATGTCCATATACTCTTTGTTAAACCCTTTGAGCGCGTAGCCCAAATCTGTGCTGTAATACCCCGGCGGCATCCGCTTGAGCACCTGCTGGATGGCTTCATTGGCATCACGTCCTGTAAAGTCTGGTGTAACATACTCCAGATGGTCGATAAAGGTAAAGGCATGGGTTTTGGTGATCACGCCCTGCAACGAATAGACTAAGCTCATCATCAACTCTGAGCAGTGGCGCATGGAGGTGCTGATGTCACAGATCACAACCAACTTGGGTTTGAGTCGATGGTCGCGATGCTTGATTTCAAAGGGGACCGTGCCATGACGCAGATTGGCACGAATGGTCGCTTTGGCATCAAGTTGCCCTGACTTGGCACGTTTTTGACGAAGTGCAATCCGTGTCTTGAGGCGATTGGCAAGACGGCGAATTTCACGGCGTAGCTTGTCCATGTCGCTCTCGGACAACGCCCCAAAGGACCGATCCATCAAGTTGTCAACATTGTTGGTCTCTGGCTGAGATTCACCCATGTTCTCGGCAATGCGCTGCCCGGCATACTGCTGAACCTGATCCTCCAACGCCTCTTGATTGGCCTTGATCAATTCACGAATTTGTTCCAGCCGCTCTTTGGTCATACCCATCTTGCCCAGCGTTTCCATCATCTCCTGCATGGCATTTTGCACATCGCTAAAGCGCATCGCCCGCATCATACGTCGTGCCATCCACTCGCTATAGCGCATATCTTGGGTACGATTCAGCCCGACCATCTCGCCCAACTGACGCAACTCCTCCTCGCTCAACTGCTCACCACGCAGCAGCTTTTCCATCATCTCTCGCAACTGTTCGTTGAACATGCGCAACGCCTGCGCCAACATCTGTGCTTCCTCTGGCGTCATATCCTCGGTAATATCAATCATCGGCGGTGCATCGGCACTGTCAAAAAAGAGTGGAAATAATTCTTCAAAGGTGGGAATACTGCCCGCATCCTTCACTAGGGTTGAGCGCAGACTCATGCGAAAGGTATCCCGATCCTGAATGCCTAAATTTTCAACGGCCAAAAAAGCGTCTGCACTCTCAGCCATGCTGATACGAACGCCACCAGCACGTAACGCTGTAATAAACTGAACAATGCGTTGTTCCATTGCTTGCTCCCTTTTTCAACTTACCAACGGAATGCACTCAAATCATCCTTATCTAGCTTAACAGTTCCGCTCTCCGACACATTCATCTTGCGACGTACTTTGTTAAGATCAGATTCGTGTTTGAGCAACACACTCAGCGTGTTATCCAATGTCTCTGCATCTAGGCTATTCGCATTCAGTGCCATCAACGACTTGGCCCAATCAATCGTTTCACTGATGCTGGGCAACTTGCGCAAATCAAGGGTGCGCAAACTTTGCACAAGCTCAACAGCCTGTTTTGCCAACTGTGGATTCAACTCTGGTACTTTGAGCCGCACAACGGCTAACTCTTGCTCTTGGGTGGGATAGCCGATAAAGAGATAGAGACAGCGGCGTTTGAGTGCCTCGCTGAGTTCACGCGTATTGTTACTGGTCAATAACACGATAGGGTGATGACGGGCGGTCAACGTACCCAACTCTGGTACACTCACTTGGAAATCACTCAAGATTTCAAGCAAGAACGCTTCAAACTCAGCATCAGCCCGGTCGATTTCGTCAATTAACAGCACCGTCGGCTCGTCGCTGAGAATGGCTCTGAGCAAAGGGCGCTGTAACAGAAAGCGCATAGAAAAGAAGACATCCTCTTCCTCGGCCAAGCGGTCGGCAGCCCCAGCCAGAGATGTGCTGCCTGACAACATCTCTTGTAGCTTGTCACGGAGCAGTTGGGTATAGAGTAGCTGCTTGGCATACTCCCATTCATAGAGTGCCTTGGTTTCGTCCAACCCTTCATAGCACTGCAAACGGATTAGTTCACGTCCTGTTGCACTGGCAATGGCCTTTGCCAACTCGGTCTTACCCACACCCGCTGGCCCTTCTGCCAAAAGCGGTTTGCCCAATGCATGGCTCAGATAAGCAGTAGTTGCAATTTCATTGCTGGCGATATATTCTTGCTGGCTCAGGGCATCTTTGACCGTCGCCGTTGATGTATACATTTGCGTCTCACTCACGTTACGTTATCTCCTTCTGAAAAGTTGAAAGGTTGAAAAGTTGAAAGGTTGAAGAGTTGAAGGAATAACAGGGATCGCGTTGTCTTAAAAGGTTAGACGACAATTGGGTGAAGAGTAATTTATGAACTAACAATTCTCAACTGTCAACTCTCAACTATAATTTTCTGAGTGTACCATAGATTGGGTGAATCTGAAATCCTTTGCTCATATCAAAAAGTGTGCAAACCGATGATTTCACCCTTGGTAAATTATTGTGTTTACACACCTACTGAATATGAGCCAAATTTTACCTGTCCGTTGTCAAATAGGCAGCGACACCACCGCCGATGAAGCCAAAGAGATGACCGAGCCATGAGATGCCGGGTTGACCAGGTAGGACGCCCCATAACATGCTACCATACAGAAAGAAGACAATGACGGCGACGGCAATTGAGCCAAGACTTTGTTTCGTGTAGCCACGCCTAATCTCAAAGTAACCACGCAATAATAGATATCCAAGGTAGCCAAATATAAGTCCGCTTGCACCAAGATGATTGGTATAGCTGCGACCAAATATCCAAACACCGATTCCACCGACAAGGGCCACGATGACACTTACGATATAAAAATCACTCAATTTGCGTAGCATGACAAACAGTCCAAGAACAATCAGTGGAATGGTGTTGGCGATTAGATGACCAAAACCAAAATGGAGAAAGGGGGCAAAGAGAATATTGCGCAAGCCATGCCATGTACGTGGTTGGATGCCAAGATCAAGTGGTTGTTGTTGTCCTCTGGCGCAGTCAAAACTGATGACACACAGTATGCCATCAAAAATTTCGAGTGCCCACAAAAGACCCACAAACGCCAGCAATACAACGAATTGATTGGAAAAAGCTTGGCGTAGTGATTGTTGATTATTTAACATATCGTCCCGCTATTTATATTTATTGCTAGAAAAGGTAAACAGAGCGCCGATCTGTATGACCAATTTTTATCTGGACCACACTGATGATAGTATTGGTCATTATGGCTTATTCATTTATTGATCTATATCGTCCGATGCGTTTTGTGTTGCGCATCCAGAGTCTCAACTTAATCGCGATCACAGGGTTGCCTCTCCTGCTAACACCATCACCCACACTATTATCGTTTGGTCTTTACGATGGTGATGCGCTGTGGGCGTTACGGCTTGTTGGTGCATTATGTATCAGCATCGGAGTCAATTTTTTGACCATTGCCACACAACCGATGATGCGCTCCTCTTCTCTTACTACGGTAAGCATCACCAATGGGTTGCTGGTCATGGTTTTGTGTACTTCCTATTTTCAACAAGAATTTGCGAATTTGCAAATGTGGGGGAAATATCTGCTCATTTTTATTGTATTCATTTCATTGGCATGTACGGTGGTTCCATTGCGTTACATGGGGCTTTGGGAACGGTTTCGATAAGGCGATCCCATAGATATAACGACTTATGAACACTTTCAAGATAGGGGTGATCTATATGAGGTGAGCCAATGTACGTGATACCCCTTTCTGTAAGTCGGTTGAGCCATTTACCCTATGGAACTACCTACGTGAAATAAGATGAATGCACAATGTTTGAGGAGTCTATGCATAAGGTTTGCATAGATTGTGTATCAGGTTACTTAATAATCGGTTCATTTGAATTATTCTGAAATCGGAAAAATCTTGTGTTTTTCCTCCTGTGTGTGTCTGGAGGGTAGTACCAAATAAGGTGCTGCCCTCTTTTTTTTTACAATATACTATACTATCTTGATCAGAATTTTTTGCTTATACGCATTTGGTTATAAAGATATTGACCGTATCACTTTAAATAGACAATATTTATGTGCATTTATCGAGTGTAACTGCACGAAGAAATGATTTCTTGGTACATTTCAAAAATCTTGTTATACTGTAAAAAAGAATAAACACAAATTACACGATGATTTGATTTGTCTTTCACTATACTATCATTTCAAGTCGTGTCGTGGTTGTGTGATATACTTTTATACAGCAATAAATGAAATTGCATCAGAAATTGCCATTACTTAGTGCCAAACCATAGCAATTAGCGTTTACAAAATTTTAAATTGTTTAAAACGTTTAAACCATCAAGTTTCCTTACATTTTATTGACGAATAGGTTACGATATTCAAATGTTACACAAATGCACAGAAGGGATTCAACCAAGAATAAACATAT
>JBCCFC010000601.1:0-8263 GCA_039029935.1 Chloroflexota bacterium | reverse complement strand
TTCGATTCTGATTCTATCTCTATCTGTGTCTCTTCTTTCGGATTGTTTGTTGAATTTTTTGTTGAACTGTTTGGATCAGTTTGGCTATCTTGTGCTTGAACAACACCAATGGTTGCCAGCACAATCAAGAGCAAAATTGTGAAAACAACTTTGATACGCATAATGCTCTACTCCTGTCTAAATCACAATCAAAAGTGCTACTAATTGGCTTCCTGTATATTTTCTGTAACTGGAGTAGGGGTTGCTGCGGGTGTTGCTAGGGGCTGTCGTTCTGTTGATGGCACAGTACGTGTTCCCTCGATAGAACCATTTTCTGTGTTCGTTGATTCAGTCGTACTCGGTTGTGTTTCAGTGGGGGGTGTTTCAGTGGAGGGTGTTTCAGCGGGTGGCGGTTCGGATATTGTTGTGATAGTCGGCATTGGCGTGATAGTCGACATAGGTGTGGCAGCTGTATCTGGCATAACGGTTGAAGAATGCTCTACCTCTGGCGTACGAAACTCTGGCACGGGCAAAATAAGCGGACTCTCGTTAGGTACAAGCATAATTTGGATATTAGGAGCTAACTTATCGACATAACGATATGTGATCAATTGGTCGTTTTCATTGAGTGCGGAGGCAATGAATTTGAGTGCCTCTTCTTCCGCTTTTGCCTGAATACGTATACCATCCGCCTCACCTTCCGCACGGATACGTATAGCATCAGCATCACCCTTTGCACGTTCACGTGCCGCCTTCGCATCCCCTTCTGCAAGGAACTCTATACGTTGCGCCTCGTAAATAGCCATCTCTCTTTCTTCTAAGGCAATTTGTTTGGCCTCAATAGATCTTGCATACTCGTCTGTGAAGCTGATTCCGCGTAAAATAAACTGGTCAACGATCAGCCCTTTGCTACTGAACTCTTCCACTAACTCGCGGGCAACCGCTGCCTCTAAATCCTTACGTTTTTCGCTGTTAACCTCTTGTACTGTAAATTGGGAAACTTGTAGACGTAGACGCCCGCGAATAACAGGACGAACCAATTCTGTGATATAACGATCTTGCCACTCCACATGGACAGATACGGCCTGTTGTTCATCAATACGAAAAATAATCGACGTATCTAGCCGAACCTCCTGTCCATCACGGGTTCTGGCAATGATGGAATCATCGCCCTCAACGGTACCTTCAAAAGGAATGGATGCCATCGTATAGGTTTGCCAGTAAATTGGGTATCTCTGCTCCCACTCTAAAACAGGAATGATAAAATGCAAACCCGCAGGCATAGGTTGTGGGCGGACACCACCCGGAGAGAGCACAGAAATGATGACTGCTACTTGTTGGGGTGGGACAAAAACCAATGAGATAGTAAACAACATAAAACTAATCGGGATGAGGAGTGGCAGAATCACCTGCGCGGATACCAAACGTATGAGTGCAATCACAAAACCATGTCGTCTCAACGTGTTGATATAGATCAGGATAACATAGAGAATATAGATGCCCCAGACAACTTGTGATAAAAGTCGTAAAACAACATCTAGTGTTAATGATTCTGGTGGTGTTAGCATAAAAGACTGAATCCAAAACCGTTAAGCATCTTGTGAACCAATTTAGTTTACAGGGTATTAAGCCTGATTATAGGCAGGGTATGTCCATTTTGATTGACCGATGCTGGTGGTTCTGCCCGTTGTAAGAGAGTTTCTATTGACTGGTTTTGTGCATCATTGTTTGTACTGGCCGCCTGGACATCACGACCATTCCCCATACTCGCTGCATCCATAACAGCCTCATCATCATCCACGTTCTGGCTTGCAAGCGCGTTTTGTAAAATCAGCGCAAACGCCTGCCAATCCTTTGCTGCCGCCTCTTGAATTAATTGGAGAGCTTGCTGCTGTTGTTCTTCCTCAGTGATATTCAACAGTTTGGATGGCGAGGGCAAAGTAATCAGGCCTTTCTCTGCCAATTCAACAAACAATACTAAGGTTAGTTGAGCGTCGGGTAGTTTAGGCGCATTTTTGCTTGATGTACTCATGGACGCAATCAATTTTTGATATTGATCAAACAAATACGCATGTCTCTGAACCTGAATCCCTTTATAACAGCTCCAACAATAATCCACAATCATTGCCTTCATGCTCTCCTGTAAGATGGGTGCCACATCTACCTTTTTTTCCAACAGCCACACCAACTCCATATTCATCTCTTCACAAAAATTGGCAATATGGGTTGTAAGCAAATTAAAGCCATCATCTGGAACCGAGAGCAACCATGCCCGCAACTCTGGCTCATGTTTTAGCTCGATTGTGATCCATTCGCGGAATTGATTGATCAGCACTTCCTGAGCAGTATTGTCTTGAAACACATTTTGAAAAAGATTCGGTACTTTGCCTGTCAAATCAGGGATTCCTTTGCCAATACGATTGAATAAATCTGCATTGAGGATATTATTATCAAGTGCATTTTTGATCTCTTCCTGTTGTTTTCGCCAATATCGCTCCATGATAATTGAAAGCGCAATGACAATCAACAACATAGCAGCGACAACAAGAATAATTGCTAACAATTTCATGTTGGACTATACCCTTAGTATACAAGTTTAATTATTTGGTAAATATACTTCATCGTGTCTTTCACATTATCTTTTTTTATTTTTTTGATGAGTTTCTTACAACGACACGAGCTATGGCGATTATTATACTTTGCTTTGGAGAAAATCATAAGTTTATAGACGCACAAAATCCCATCTTCGCAAAAAATTATACCGATTAAATATGGGATCAACGTGGGATGATGCTAGGCATCAGAGCAATACTCTTTATTTGCACAATAAAAACATATTAATTTGACAAAATAGGTTTAATGGTTTTATACTACCTCTAACCGTAGAATGTGAATAATTGTACAACATTTATCAAAATTTTGTATATCCTATAGCTTGGATATTTAGTGCAAGCCATAGATTAGGGGGCATAATGTCGATTCGCTCTCAACACGCACACTTGCGTGAACGAAAAGAATTGAATAATCAAAAAACGCCATCACGTCAAATCTTAGAGTATTTGCAACGGAATGAGTCAGCGACAATCAAAGAGATTGAGCAACTACTGGGGGTTACCACAACAGCAGTACGCCAACATCTTAATGGACTGTTGGCTGCGGGGCAAGTTGAACGGAGACGGGTTAACACAGGGGTCGGGCGGCCTCATCACGCTTACGTCATCACGGATGAAGGACGCAAGCTGTTTGCCTGCAACTGCGACGATTTGGCACTCATGTTATTGGAAGAGATAGTCTCCATTGAGGGTAAGGGTCAGGTAGCGCATTTACTCTCTCGTGTTGGCGAGCGGCTTGCAGAGAAATACAGTCAGTCTGTTCGTTCAATTCAACCTTTTGAGCGACTCGATGAATTTGCAGCGGTGCTTAATCTTGATGGTGTGCTAACGGATGTTCTCTATCCGTCAGAACATGACGAGGAAGGCAACAGAGTTATTTTAAAAACATATAATTGTCCATATAATGAGTTGGCACAAGAACACCGTGAAATTTGCGACATGGACCAGCAGATGATCAGTCAGGTTGTTGGGTCTGATGTTAATTTAACCGAATGCATGATGGATGGTCATACGGGCTGTTCATTCGTGATTAAAAAATAATTCTAACCCCACCCTAACCCTCTCGTGCTAGGAGAGGGAACAGTTCTTCCTTAGTTTGGGGAGATTAGGAGGGGTGAATTTAACAATAATTCACTTTAATAAGGAGTGACAAAGACACTATGAGTGTGTTGGAAATCAAAAATTTACACGCTACTGTTGAAGATACAGAAATTCTCAAGGGCGTAAATTTGACTGTACGTAGTGGTGAGATTCATGCCATGATGGGGCCAAATGGCTCTGGCAAATCCACGCTTGCCTATGTCATTGCAGGCCACCCACACTATGAGGTGACCGAGGGTGATATCCTGCTGGATGGCGAAAGTATCCTCGATATGGAGGCGGATGAACGGACCAAAGCGGGTATCTTCCTTGCCTTCCAATATCCCGTGGCTGTCCCCGGTGTCAGCGTTGCCAATTTCTTGCGCACCGCTGTTTCCAACATTCGTGGCTATGTGGACAATAAGTCCGAGAGCCAGCGAGCGGGTGTTATCGGTAGCAACTTGATGCCTATGCGTCAATTTCGCCGCGAACTAACATCAAAAATGAAAGAATATAATGTAGACACCAGCTTTGCCCGCCGTTATTTGAATGATGGCTTCTCTGGTGGTGAAAAGAAACGCACCGAGGTGCTGCAGATGGCAATGCTCGAACCCAAGTTTGCGATTTTGGATGAATCGGACTCTGGGCTGGATATTGATGCATTGCGTGTAGTGTCGGATGGTATCAACAAGCTCGCCACTGAGGATCGCGGTTTCCTCATGATCACACACTATCAACGGCTACTCAACTATGTAAAGCCGGACTATGTGAGCATTTTCTTTGGTGGTCGTATCGTCAAAACAGGTGGCCCAGAAGTCGCACTGATGTTGGAAGAGCGCGGCTATGGCTGGGTTGAGGAAGAGTTTGGTATGGTGACAGCGTAGAAGAGTTGAAAAGTTGAAAAGTTGAAGGGTTGAAAAGTTCAAGCATAATTCGTAGTAATTTGAAAGTGGATTCGTCGAGTTAGTCTTCTTCATATTTATGAACATTAACTCTTTCCATGTTTCCACTCTTCAACCTTTCAACCTTTCAACTCTTCCACCTTTATACAAGGAGTGATTTATGGCAACGCAAGCAGACATGATGAATTTAGAGGGCGTCAAGGACGAATATGAGTATGGGTTTCATGACAAAATTGAGGCGGTTTATAAGGCCGAGCGCGGGTTGACCCATGCTGTTGTTGACGAGATTTCGGATCAGAAAAATGAGCCAGATTGGATGCGCCAATTCCGCCACGATGCGCTTGATATCTTTTTCGCCAAGCCCATGCCAGATTGGGGCGCAGACCTGAGCGGCATCGACTTTGATGAAATTTTCTATTACCTACGCGCTTCTGAGGAGCAGGGCAAGACGTGGGAAGATGTGCCAGAAGACATCAAGAATACCTTTGAACGATTGGGCATCCCCGAAGCCGAGCGCAAGTTCTTGGCGGGTGTTGGTGCGCAATACGACTCAGAGGTTGTCTACCACAGTCTGCGCGAAGAGTGGGAAAAGCAGGGCGTTGTGTTCCTAGATATGGACACAGGGCTGCGCGAGCATGAAGATTTGGTGCGTGAATACTTTGCCACCATTATTCCTGCTGCCGACAATAAATTTGCAGCATTAAACAGTGCCGTCTGGAGCGGTGGTAGCTTTGTCTATGTGCCCAAAGGCGTCCAGGTTGATATTCCGCTGCAGGCATATTTCCGTATTAACGCCGAGAATATGGGGCAGTTTGAGCGCACCTTAATCATCGTTGAAGAGGGTGCGAACATGCACTATGTCGAGGGATGTACCGCACCTGTCTACAGCAGCAACAGCCTTCACAGTGCCGTTGTCGAGATCATCGTCAAGAAGGATGCCCGTTGTCGCTATACCACCATCCAGAACTGGAGTACCGATGTGTACAACTTGGTCACAAAACGCTCCATTGCCGAAGAAGGCGGCACAATGGAATGGATCGACGGTAACTTGGGCAGCAAAGTCACCATGAAATATCCAGCGGTCTATATGATGGGACCCAAGGCGCATGGTGAAATTTTGTCAATTGCCTTTGCGGGCACAGGTCAACACCAAGATGCGGGCGGTAAGGTTGTCCATGCTGCACCACACACCAGCTCCAAGATCATCTCTAAGTCGATCAGCAAAAATGGCGGGCGTTCCAGCTATCGTGGTCTGCTCAAGGTCGCCAAGGGGGCACACAACAGCCGCAGCAATGTCGTCTGTGATGCGCTGCTGCTTGACGAAGCCAGCCGTTCTGACACCTATCCCTATATTGAAATTGAAGAGGATAACGTCAGCATCGGTCACGAAGCATCGGTCAGCAAGATTGGAGAAGAGCAACTCTTCTATCTTATGAGTCGTGGTATCAGCGAGGAAGAAGCCTCCGCCATGATTGTCGGAGGCTTTATTGAGCCGTTGGTCAAAGAATTACCGATGGAATACGCTGTTGAAATGAATCGATTGATTCAGCTTCAGATGGAAGGCAGTATTGGATAAAGGACTCGAAAAATTGAGCACACTTGTCAAAGAGGCTCCGGCCATTGATGTGGCTGGAGCGGTTGAGAACAATCATCAGTATAGCGAGGCGTCTGTTCGGGCGATTTCGGCGGCTCGCAATGAACCCGATTGGATGTTGGAAACACGCCTCGCAGCTTGGCAACTTTTTGAGGAGATGCCTTGGCCCAAAGCAACGGATGAAGCATGGCGACGCACACGCTTGACAGGATTTTCTCTGGAAAATCATCCAGCAATGATTACACCTGCTGCAGGTGGTTCACGCAGCGATTTGGGCGAACTCATGCAGCAAGAGTTGGATGAGATGGAGAGCGCGGCCAGCTTGGTCTTCCAGAGTGCAGGCTTGGCCTACAGCGAAAATGTGGACAGCGATGCATTGACAGCGCAGGGTGTAATCTTTACAGATCTGCAAACCGCTATTCAGCAACATCCAGAATTGGTCCAAAAATACTTTATGTCGGTTGTCAAGGCCGATGAAAATAAATTTACAGCGTTACACGCTGCTTTTTGGGACACAGGTGCATTTGTCTATGTGCCCAAAGATGTTAAGGTTGAATTGCCTTTACAGGTGATACTGAATCAAGTGGATGGTAATGTCGGCAGTTTTCACCATACGCTACTGGTTGCCGAAGAAGGGGCGGAAGTCACGGTTGTCGACGATCTACTTGGTGGTGACAAGGGCTTGCAGAACAGCGTGGTTGAACTATCGGTTGGCGACAATAGCACCGTGCGCTACATGAACTTGCAGGACTTTGAGCATTCCACATGGAATTTCCTCAACGGTCGTGCGCAAATGGGGCGTGACAGTGACCTACGCTGGATTCAGGTGAGCTGGGGCAGTCGTGTCACCAAAGCCTTCCTTGATCTGGATATGCATGGTGAGGGCGGTCACGGTGAACTGTTGGGCATCTACTTCCCAACAGGGCGTCAACACATTGACCACCAGACCTTGCAGACCCATCGTGTGCCAAATTGCTTTAGTGATTTGCTCTTTAACGGCGCACTCAAAAACCGTGCGCGTAATGTCTATATGGGCATCATCCGCGTTCACAAAGAGGCGCAAAAGACAGATGCATTCCAACGCAACGGCAACTTGATTTTGGACAGTACGGCACGTGCCGACAGCATTCCAGGATTGGAGATTGAGGCCGATGATGTCCGCTGTACCCATGCAGCAACGGCGGCACAGGTGGAAGATGAGTATGTCTTCTACTTGATGGCACGTGGACTTTCTCGTGCTCAAGCCGAGCGCATGATTGTCCAGGGCTTCTTCCAAGCAGTGTTGGATCGTGTGCCTGTTGAGAGTGTTGTGACAAAACTTGAACAGGTGATTGAACGGAAGATTGGCGGTTAGAGCGGTGGGTCGGTATTCGGTAGGTCGGTATTCGATACAGACCCACCGACCACCGACCTACTGACCTACTGATTACCGATAGAACAGACATATACTGATATAAAGTTTATAGGAGGAAAAACACATGTCAAATGGATACGCACAGCCAGATGTATTGGTTAGTACAGAATGGGTAGCTGCCCATGGAAATGATGACAATATTCGTCTTGTTGAGAGCAATGAAGATATCCTGCTCTATGATATCGGCCATATTCCGGGGGCCGTGAAAATTGACTGGCACGCTGACCTGAATGACTCACTGATGCGTGATTATGTTAGCAAAGAGGGCTTTGAGGCATTGATGCAGCGCAATGGCATCACCAAGGATACCACAGTCGTTTTTTATGGCGACAAAAATAACTGGTGGGCTTGCTACGCCTTCTGGGTTTTCCAACTCTTTGGTCACACCAACGCCAAAATCATGAACGGTGGTCGGCTCAAGTGGCAGAGCGAAGGCCGTGAGATGACGCGTGACGTGCCAGAGGTTGCGGCCAGCGAGTATGCTGCTTCGGATCGCGATGACAGCCAGATTCGTGCTTTCCGCGACCAAGTACTGGCTCACGTTGATGGTGGTGGTGCATTGGTCGATGTACGCAGCCCGGGCGAATTCAGCGGGGAATTGCTGCATATGCCAGACTATCCACAGGAAGGTGCCATGCGCGGTGGTCATATTCCAGGCGCCAATAATGTGCCTTGGGGACGT
>JBCCFC010000600.1:0-8268 GCA_039029935.1 Chloroflexota bacterium | reverse complement strand
TAGTTATGGTTTCTCAATAAGCATATGTGTATGCTCATCACTGCCAGTCTCACTATCCGTGTTTGGTATGTCCCCATTTTTGTGGATAAAATTTTTGTTTTCAGGTATAAAGTCCCAAACAATGGGTGACTTCACCTGCCATGGATAGTGAGACTGGCAGTGATGAGCATACACATATGCTTATTGAGAAACCATAACTATGACTAAACCAACAACTATCAACAATGTGAACATTGACGAACTCATCACCAATGCTGTGATTGACGAATACTGGGAACGGGGCTATTGGATCAGCCCCAAACTCTTTGATGATGACCAAATTGCGCGATTGCGCCAAGCGCACGAGCGGTTGTGGGCAGAGGAATTGGACGCCCCCATCCCTTCGCAGTATGGCGTACGCAAGGTGGAGCCGGGTTCGCCTACGGTGCGCCAGCAGTGTAACGCCTTTTGGGTCAACAACGAGATTCGCCAAGTGACAACCAGTCCGCTGTTGGGGGCGATTGGGGCACGCTTTATGCATGTAGACACAGTACGGCTCTGGCATGACCAAGCGGTCTATAAACCCGGTGTGGGACCAGACGGTGGTGTCGAGATGAGCGGCAATATTGGCTGGCATCAGGATTATGGGCATTGGCAGTCGTCCAGCACCAGCAACATGTGTACGGCATGGGTGGCACTGCAAGACACGGACTTGACCAACGGGGGGATGCGCACCATTATTGGCTCGCATAAATGGGGGCTGCTAGAAGACAGTGCCACCTTCGGACATAAGGATTTGGATGGCCTCTATGAACGTTTTGCCAATCAGGAAATCAGCGGTGAGTGGATCGATGAACCGTGCATTCTCAAGGCAGGGCAGGTCAGCTTTCACCAAGCGTTGACGCTACACGGCTCTGGTCCCAATTTGACGTGGGCGCCACGTATGTGCGTCATCTCCCATATGATGCCCGGTGACACGACTTATCGACCCTGCGAACAATACCACCCTAATTTGGTCTTTTTAGGCCCGAATGCTTATGAAGGGCAACCCTTTGCGGGACCCTACTGGCCGCAGATGTGGCCGCTGGAGAATTAGTCGCGTCCATGCCCAAACTCATCATTCGGCTTGCTTTTTTTGTCGTCATCCTCCTTGCAATCATCTTCCGTCTATGGCAAATTGATAGCATCCCACCTGGATTCCACTTTGATGAGTCCTTTGAAGGGCTTGAGGCGTGGCGTATTCTCACGGATAGCAGCTATCGCCCCATTTATCTGACCGGTAACTTTGGTGTCCCACCGCTCAACGCCTATGCCAACGCCATGACCTTTGCGCTAATTGAATTTCTGGGCAATCCCTTTGGACTGCAAGTGGGACCCGTAGCCATGCGGGTAACAGCGGCCTTTTTGGGCGTTTTGGGCATCATCGCTGTCTATGCACTGGCATGGGAACTCCGCTGGGTGGCACGACCACGTGGAGAAGAACCCTTGCTACCCGACTTCCTCGATCCACATTTTTCTATCCTATTACCAATCTTGGCGGCGGCGGTGTTGGCAATGATGCGCTGGCATGTGCATTTTAGTCGCATGGGGATCGAGCCAATCTTCGTACCGTTGGTCTGGGCCGCAGTCCACTGGCTATTTTTACACGGATTTCGCACTGACAATAGACTGAGTTTTATTGGTGCAGGCATCCTGCTGGCAACGGGGATGTACACCTACCGAGGCGCCTGGGTCATCCCCCTCCTGATGATTCCAGTGGGGCTGCACCTGTTGTTCTATTATGGATTCACGGCCAAACGCATTATCAATGTCGCCATCACAGCCATTTTTGCCGTGCTGCTCTTTATCCCGCTGGGCTGGACCTTCTGGCAACAACCATCACTACTCTTTTTGCGACTCAATCAACTCAACATTATCGGTGAAACTGTCAGTCCTGCCGACGCCACCATCCTCAATAATGTGTGGAAAATGGCGACCATGTTTGGTCCTAGCGGGCTGATTGATGTGCCCGGTGACATCGACCCACGTCGCAATTTGCCCGGCGCACCTGCACTCAACATTTGGTTTGCCATCCCCTTCTATCTCGGACTACTATTGTCGCTCTGGCGCATCCGACGCCCTGCCTATGCCATTCTAGTGATTGGATTGCTGGGATTGTTGTCACCCAACCTCATCAGCGAGTACGCACCACACTTTCATCGCGTATTGGGGGCGGCTGCACCAACCGCACTGCTCTGTGGATTGGGCTTGAATGCGGTGTGGCATTGGCAATCTCGAACCATTCGGCAGGAATTGGGTGACACAGGATTTGTGATGGGTCATCAACACACGGGCATTGTCGGTGTGGTGCTGTGTCTTGCACTGTTAACACTGGGGGGCATCACATCCGCACAAAACTACTTCACCCGTTGGGCCAACCAACCCGCCCTCTACTATGCCTTTGATGTCGGCTTATGGGACATCGGCCAGTGGATTGCGGCCCAACCCAGCAACCAGCCTATCTACTTGACACCACGCCAAGCTGACCACCCCACGCTCGAATTTGCCTATCGTACACAGGGAACACATCCCGGTCCAACCTCCTTTGATGGGCGACACATCTTCCCTGTCAACATGCAACCAGCACAGGGTTCAGAATATTACATCAGCGTTGAACATGAAGATTTTCGCACACGCTTGCTCCTGCCAGAGGTTTTCCCAGAGGCTGACATTGCTCATGAATTGTTGGATGACGATGGCAATCTCTATGCACGTATCTACAGGCGTGAGGCAGAACAAACACTACAACGCCAGCCAAGCACCCCGCACGTGGTGGCGTTGGGCGATGGCATCAACTTGATGGGATTTGATGTCCAACAGGTCAATTTTGAATCAAAAACCGTGTTTTATGTTCAGCTACATTGGTCAACCACTACCCAACCGCAAGCGGATTGGACGGTCTACACACACCTCATCCGGCAGGTTGAAGATGACGGCGGCCAAGAGGTGGTTGCGGGGCATGATAGTCCACCCGGTGCTGGCAGCCTACCCACAACACACTGGCAGGCCAACTGGCGCGTATTGGATGAATATGAGATTCATCTGCCAGCCGAGCTTGAGTACGGTGTATATGGACTTGAAGTTGGGCTGTATAAAGCCGATGGCACACAATTGCCAGCGTCAGGCGATGGTGTGTTTTTGGGCAATATAGAATACACGGCGAACCCTTGAGTTTTCACAAAATCAAGAGATAGAAACGATAATCCCAAAGGATACAGAAAGCTACAAAGACATCATTACAACATATTACTTCGTAAATTACATACAAGACATAGAAAATAAATTCTTGTAGAACAAACAACGACAAGATTATCATTATTTGTTCGACAGACAACGATGCCAAACCCCTATATACTGATAGATATAGCCGTCACAAAAATGGCTAAGGAAACTGCTCATCATTTTGATGAGCAGTTTTTCTTTAGATAAACCTAAGGAATAGCGACTAAATAACGTACCCATTTGGATTAGACCCGCACGGGGCGTGCTGACTGAACGTGCGTACGTTAAATAGTTGTCATTCCTAAAGTCAAAAAGTAACGAGGCGGTTAATCGCTTATGAGAGATCAACTTGTAATGAACCGAATCGTTCACGACTTAATTGATACAAGAATGACGGTATAAGGAGGAAGTTTATGTTTGAAGATAAGAGGATGCATAGGCAATTTGCACCAACATCATCCAGCAACCAAAACCGAATAATCATCGTTATGTTGATGATTATTTTGAGTGGTTTTGGGGTAGCCGGATTGTTTTTCAGCTTGAATACGTCAAGTGTACAGGCTATAGAGACATCTGCCAATGCAGAGTTAAATGCACAGCCTGTAGAGGCATCCGCCAGTGCAGAATTGAATGCACAGCCTGTAAAGGCATCTGCTAACGCAGAGTTGAATGTACAGCCAGAAGAGCTTGCCGCACCACTTGCAGACGGCCAGTCACTGGTCTTTACCATTACGACGACAAGTGAGACCTTTTCGCAAACACAGCCAGCCAAGTGGATAGTCGATCCAAATAATCCGGATGCGCAACTCATTCTGACCGCGACAGAAATATCAAAAGACGTTTTCGGCTATATCAGCAACGTGGAGGGATACACAAAAACCTCACCAGGACCCACCATCGTGATGACGGGTGATGGTACACTCAAGCTGCGACTTATCAATAATATGTCCGCTAATAAGCGTGCCGATTGGTTTAAGGCGCATCCGAGTGGGAATCGTCATTGTCTGCTTGATCCGACAGTGCCTCCAACAAATACGCTTACTATCACCGATATCATCCCGCTGCCACTCTTTACAGAGCCGCCAATGCCCTTGGCGTATCGGGGAGTCATCAATTATCCGGGAACAAATACTGCTGTCCTTTGTATGGACCCAGAGCAAATCGATAGATTTTTAGTTTATGCAGAGGCACACCTCCTGCTCACAGGTAGAGATATTGATGATCTGAGTATTGACGAGATCAACGCTCTAGTCAAAGCGTTTGTATCTACACTTCAAAGTGTATCGGACCAACCAGTGCCTGCGGCAGCACCCGCACCTGCGGCAGCACCCGCACCTACGCTCAAAGATGCACAGAGTCTTATTACACAAACACTGCAATTTTCGAAAGCATTTGGCATTGTTTCGGGTAGACCCATAACCATTCAAGATTGGGAATTGCCTGGGCATGTCAATGGTCCTTATCAACGTCATACCACCAATATTCATTTTCATGGATTGCATACCGCACCGGGCGTCAACCCCAATGGTACACATTCTGATAATGTCCTCTTGCGAATTATCCCAGAGCAAGATTATCGACTACGTAAGCTTACAGGTGTCAACTGGCCGCTTCGTCCCAAGGAACTCCGTCGCTCTGGAGACTATGAAATCCGCATCGGGAAGGATGCAGGTATTGAACCCCATTTCCCAGGTACATTCTGGTATCACCCTCATGGACATGGCTCCACAGATGTACAGGTAAATGGCGGTATGACGGGATTTTTCCTCATCAGAGGTGATTTGGATGAGGCTCTTGAAAAAGCATTTCCTAAAGATGAGACGGGTTACAGAGAACGACTCATTAACTTCAATAATCCTTCCCGAGTTAATGGTGCTTCTATTGCAAATAATAAACCACTAAATATGGTGATGCAGCCAGGTGCCGTAGAACGTTGGCGTGTATTGAACGCAACTGCGAGAGGAACAGGCTTTTTTGATTTAGCTATTGTAGAGGTAGAGGAGAAGATTGGGTCGAACGAATACCGAGTGCCAACAGATGGTCGTGCCAGACAAACTATGCACATGATATCTTATGATGGTGTTACGCTTGTGGACGAAGAGGGCAATTACACAACAAAGTCCGTGACCTTTGCTGCCTTTTCACCCGCCAACCGTGCTGATTTTATTTTCCAAGCTCCGGACAAAGAAGGCGTCTATGCGATTCTAGCGACACCTACTACTGATACGGTTGACGGAGGATTAGGCTCAGCTAAACCCGTTGTATTAGCGAGTGTGATTGTTACAGGCAACAAGCTTGATAGTGTTTCTAATATCACTGAGACGCTTCGCATTAGCGTTATGGGCAGCTTAACAGTTCCACCATCACTGAAGCCTGTTACAAAACAAGAGCTAGAGCTGACCTTTGCTGAACGTGTCGCTGATGATATTTCTGGTCTTGATTATATCGATAAACCATTCTACCGTACACGTGTTGTGACATACTCTGGGTGGTCGCATAGACAATTCCCTCACGTGACAGGAATCACAATGAAAGGACAGCGTAACGTAGAGGATTTCAATAGTATGGCTGTGGATGGTGTTAAATTTGATCCACATGGTCATTCACCACAGATGGGACTAGGCACAGCAGAAGAATGGTCATTGCTGAATTTGTCAATGACTATATATACTGATACTGGCAAATATGTTTATGGTCAGAATCCTGTTGGTATAAATCGCAGTGACATTCCTGTGAAAGCAGTGGATCACGTTTTCCACATGCATCAAAATCCATTCTGGGTAATCAGTATGACGGATTGGGAAGGCAAGCCAATGTACGAGGACAGGCTACCACGCTGGCAAGACACAGTACGGATGCCTCGGAACGGTGGCCGTGTCGTCTTCCGTTCACGCTTCCCAGATTTCACGGGAGCCTTTGTCAACCACTGTCACATCTTGCCACACGAGGATTGGGGCATGATGCAAGAGGTTAGGATTCTTGCACCATCGGAGTTAAGCCATGCCAACTATGTAGCTTCAGAGACGTTGATTACTGACCCCAAGCCGTTTACGAATACGCGTGTGATGTATGATTACAATATCATGTTGCCTGGTATTAAATTGCCAGACCCGAATAAGGAACCTGACAGATTTAAACCGCCACCACCAAACGAACACAATCAGGCACAAAAATAATGATGCTATCAATCTATATCCAACGTGGCTGTGAAATGGTTATCATCATAGATTAGCGAGCTGAACGCAAAAAAGCGGCAAAGTTTCAAAGGCTTTGCCGCTTTTTTGTGCTGGAGGTGAGAAAAAAAACGATTTGACAGCGAATACCCCCTATGATACGATCCTCGTCCAAATTCTAACCACTATCATCAATTCAGAAAGAAGAAACACATATGACAACAACATTTCAGGGGGCATGGCCTGCCCTTGTGACACCAACAACAGCCGATGGCGATGTATCGCTGCCCGCCTTGCATGATTTAGTTGAATACTTATTAGGAAAAAAGGCAGACGGCCTCTACCTTTGTGGCAGCACGGGCGAAGGAACCCTGCAATCGACGGACGAACGCGTTGCTGTGACCCAAGCGGTCATGGAGCAAGTCGGCGACCAAGTACCCATCATCGTCCATGTCGGCAGCATGAATACGCACCCCGCCGTTGCCCTGGCAAAACATGCACAGTCCGTAGGCGCAGCAGGTGTCAGCTCTGTTTTACCATTGGTCAAAGGCGACATTGCGATGACCTATCGACATTACGAAGCCATCGCCGCTGCCGTACCCACTGTGCCCTTTTTCCCATACCTATTTGGTGGGCAAGTGGATGCGGTGACGCTGATGCATGAGCTACAACAACGCATCCCCAATTTGGCCGGAGCCAAGTACACAGGTCCCAATATGTATGAGATGGGGCATGTCATTGAGTTGGGGGACACAGCACAAGATGACACAGCACAGGAGAGTATGGGCTGGACTATCTTTTCGGGCATGGACGAACAATGTCTTTTTGGCGCAATGGCGGGCGCACCGGGCAACATTGGCACAACGCTGAATGTTATGCAAGGCATCTATGGCAAGCTGCGCACCTGTTATGCCCAAGGTGATGTTGTACAGGCACTGGACCTACAAAAGCGCGCCAACCGCGTGACGACGGTCCTCATTTCACACGGAATTCAGGGTGCATTACGGGAGGCATTACGGCTGCTTGGCCTAGACTGTGGCGATCCACGACCTCCACACATGGCACTTGCTCCGGAGCAGCGAGAGCGATTAAAAGCCGATCTTGAAGAGGTTGGCTTTTTTGAGATAGCTGCGATGTAAGTCTATCCTGTGGAGAACAAAATACCTACGCCTCTTGCACAAACTCAACCACATTGCCATCTGGGTCAGCCACCATTGAAATTACGGCACCATTGCCAAGCTCAGTTATCGGCTGTACGATAGGAACATTCGCCTGTTTGAGCCTTGTCATGATGGTCGAGATGTCCGTCACCATCAGCGTGATGTAGCGATAGCCTGTACAACTGGCAATACTTCCTGCATCTTGCGCTGGTGGTGTTTCATCTAACTGCACCAGCTTAATCAACGACGCTCCATGCTGCAATTGCACCATGTGTCCCTTGCCAATGAGCGAAGTTGTGACCTCTGCAACAATCGGCAACGCCAACAACTCATGGTAAAATCGTCGTGACGTGCTGATATCAGCCACCAACACGCCAATATCAACTGCAATGCGTTTATGCACAGTGTTTGTCATCATTATCCTCGTCTATTATTCTATCCAAAAATGAGTATACCCTGTAAGTATTGCAAAAATAGGCGTTTCAAGCAAGTGTCTAAGTGCTACCGTATTCAAATGTGCCAATCATGTGATACGCACTCATAAATTTTGCGAATCAATCATCTTTCGTGGTATGATCATTCAATCATATAATTAATCTGATTATTTTGATCAATAGGATCAATAGAAAACTATTGGTGGATTTTAGCGCGTCAGGAATTTGCTGGTGCGCAAAAAGTATAAAAATTGAATGATT
>JBCCFC010000599.1:0-8270 GCA_039029935.1 Chloroflexota bacterium | reverse complement strand
CCAACGCCCGCCCAACTTGTAAGGCCTGGGTAAAGGTATAGCTGCTCACGCAGTATTAGTTGTTGAATGTGACTATCTTTTCTCAACAATGCCTAGTACCACCATCTCATTCTCAATCTGCGTTTCTAATGACAATGGGGTGGGCCAAATCAACGGTTCGTCATATGGCTGTACACCAACAACCAAGCGATACTCCCCAGGCGCAACCCACTCCGGCCATGCCACGTCATAAACATCAGTGACAATGCGGTCAACCGTCCAGTGGTCTGTACTCAGCAGGCCGCGACCAGGGGAACGGCGTTTTTCCCAAATCACGCCATCATCATGTGCCAGAATGCGCACCACTGTGCGTAAATCTCTCGCTGTTTCTTGGCTGACTTGCCAATAGAGGATAGGGTTTGCATCCGCAGACTCTGAGCCAGACGACCACCCTAGCAGATTGAGTTCCTCATATTGCAGGATGGGCGTCTCTTCTGTGCGAATTGGTGATGTTTCTGATGGTAGGGGGGCAAATGTGGGAAGTAAGACAAGTAGCATTGAGGCGATGACAGCGATGCCACCCCAGCCAACCAATACCATCACAATGCTGTTGACATGCCGTTTGGGGCAAAGAGTTGCAAGCCCTAACCCGATTAACAGCATGATGGGTGCGATGGCCGGGTAGAGTAAGCGACCTTGGTCTGTACCCAATGCAATCAGTGAATATTGCCACATGCCGCCAGCCACACCAACCAACGCTGTCAACAGAATCACGGTTGATGCACCGTTGGGACGGCGGATTTGTTGCCAGGCATAGAGCAGTAGCCCCATAAGGGCGATGATGCCAATCACGCCATACCCAACATAAATCCATGTTGATAAGGGAATGTGTCCGGCCCCACCAAATTTGCCAACAGAGGAATAGAACCAGCCACGCAGCAGCCACCACGTATCAGCCATTGTCCATGCCGTTGTGCGCAGGTCAATGGTCTGTCGTGCCATTGCCACACCGAGCGGGTCGCCATAGAGTTGTAGATTGCGCCATAGCCAGGGTGAGGCGATGAGGACGCCGCCGCCAAATGCCCAGAGGTGGAGCCGTGTTGCTTGGGACAGGAGCTTGCGGAGTACACTTTCAGGAAGGGGATGCGGTCTATTGGGCGTACCAGATTTTGTGTTACCCTTTCCTGGAAGTAATCTTATCCCTCCCCACACAATGGCAATCGAAATCGCGGGCCAAAGCCCAAGCGCACTGGTTTTTGTCAACAGCGCACCGCCGATTGCCAGCGGTATCCACCAGAGTTGGGCGAGCGCGTTGACGGGTTGCATCATGCGTATGGCGGCGATGAGGCTGAGTGTGCCAAAGAGGGCAATGCCGTTGTCGTTGTTGATGGAGCCGCCGATAAAGGCGAATTCGGGTAGGAAGGCCAACAAAACGGCTCCTATCCACGCCACCATTGGTTGATGGGGAAAGGCCATGC
Source organism: Chloroflexota bacterium (assembly GCA_039029935.1). GTDB lineage: Bacteria > Chloroflexota > Anaerolineae > Caldilineales > Caldilineaceae. Next base: position 6,813 of record JBCCFC010000599.1, on the reverse strand, counting down.
GTCCGAGTACAAAGGTTGCCCACACAGTCAGTGTACTGAGCAGCACCGACCACAGACGCGCGGCATGAAAACTTAACACCTCGCCCTGCCAGGGAAAATCTTCACGCGTGGTGTGGATAAAGAAGTTGGGGGAGACGAGTGGGTCGTCAATAATCTGGACATCTGGGTTGGAACGCAGAAAGGTATTGTGGGGTGTACCAAAGTGACTGACCAAGGCGGCGGCGGCGTGATAAAGCGGTGGATGCTTGCTTTGCGTCACTCTAGGACCAGTGGGCAGTTCACGTTCACGCGCAATGTGGACGACATAGGCCCAGTGGTCGGCCTCATCCGGTGCTTCGCCCAGTGGATTCAAAACGCTGAATGCGGCTGTCACCACAAGATGCGCCAGCAAGAGCAACGTTAAGCAGAGGTGCTGACGGGTCACGGCTGTACCTCTAACAGACCAATATCGACACGTGGGTCATGGGTCCCAGCGGGGAGCAGTGGCGTTTCAGGATTGATAGCAGGATATAGTCCAGCTTTGAGTTGGTACTCACCAGATGGCAATGTGTGAGGTAATGGAATCGGGTGTGTTGATTGCAACATCAGCCCTGTTACCCATCGTTGATGCTGTGTATACAATCCACCGGGCGGGCTATCATATTGGGCAATGACTGCACCTTCCGCATTCAGGACATGAACAAACGCGGTCAGCGGTTCTTTGACGGGGTTTGTCACAACCCAAGTCAGGTCAACAGTGGCAGTTTCTCCCGGCTTTACAGGATGTGTCTCAACACCGACAAGGTGCATCGCACCAAAATCAACGCCCTGCCGAAGCGAGGTCGCATCGGGATTTGCCGAATGCGCGATGACACTGGATGCACCGACAACCACCAGAATTGTGATAACCAATCCACTCAGTATCAATGTAGAACGCCGTTGAAATGGCCTCGACACAGTGGGTTGCCACAGCACAACGAGCAGAATGCAACCAGTGAGGGTAAGCAGAGAACCTATCCACACAGTCGTTGTGGTGGACCATGACACAGTAACCGTGTGACTTCCTGGTGGTATCTCAACACTAAGCAGCCCCAAGTGGGTGGCAGGTTGTGTCTCGGCGGCAACATCATCCACGATGACACGCCAAGCGGGAAAATAAAATTGATGAAAAATCAGCTTGAATGGGTTGGGTGTGTCGATGGTCAATGATTGTTGGTACAGATTTTTCTGTAGTAGTGTGATTGTGGGTGCGGTAGTGGCTTCGCTGATTGAAACTGGTTCAGACGCATTGGATGGTGGACGGCCAATGGCCCACCGCTGCTCCTCGACCCAAATTGGCAAAAACTCACCTGTCCACGTAGCCCCTACCTGTCCGTGTTCCGCATCCCATGCCCACATAGATGCTACGGAGATGTCCGGCTCGGCAGGATCAGCGACAGGATAGGTTAAACCAGCGATAGCATAGACAACAAAATAGGCTGAAAGCAGCATAGATAGTATTGGCAAAGAATGTTTTGGTAAAACTTGAAATTTTGACAGCGACTCAACGCCAAAAGCGACAAGTAAGGCAAACCCCAGTGAGGCTATTGTATACCATCGCCAGGGGAATTGCAATTTGCCCAGTATCACAGGAATGATGTCCCACACCCCTTGGCTGTACCAGCTTGTCAGCCAGACCGCACTGATGGTGATGAGTAGCACAATCAGCATCGGTAGACGTCTTTCTTTGCTTGGCACAAACATCAGCATCCATAGCGCAACACAAACCAGCACAACTGTATAGAAGGGAAGCGGGACAGTTCGGTGAGCGGCGGATGGATAGATGTAGTACATTGAGAAGTCAACCAAGTCGGTCACATATGCAAAGTGATTTGTATATCCTCGTGCCACAGCCCCATGTCCCACCTCGACCCAATGCGATTCCAACATTGCGGGCAGCGCATACCACTCACTAAGCAACAGACCAATCCCCATTGTGTTGATACCCACACCGATAATATAGTCGTTGGCTTTCATGTTGCGCACTTGCGACAGCACCACCAGTAGCAGCGTCAACCCAAGCACCAGCGATGCCATCAGCGCTGTCAAATTGTGGGTTAAAATTAAACCAGCCCACGCAAGACTGGCTTTGCCCATATAGACACGATTGTGGGGCATAGAGTTCGTGGTGGCAAGGATTGTGTAATAGGCGATCATTGGTAGCCACATAAAGGCCATGAATTCGGGGAATGCACCCCGAATGAAGAAATCGTAGAGCCGATATGGAAAAAATTGAAAACAGAGGACCGCGGCAATGGCGGCCCACCACGACACATACAGCCGTGCCAGCCGGAACATCCACAAAGCGGATATGGCAAAACTGGCGGCGAGGGTGATACGCACCGCAAGCAATAGATCAAATCCCAGCAGATTGAGCATGGCTGGTGGATAATAAAATCCTGGGGCGTAATAGTTGAACACAGGATATCCATAGCCAAAAGCGAAGTCGGGGAACCAACGGGGATAGAGGACACCCATTCGTAGGGCATCGGCCAAGCCATGAACACGATGCAGATGCAGCAGGCCATCCGGTGTATCCGGCCATGTTCCGCTGAGTACAAAGAGTGCTACCCCACAAAAGCAGGTAGTCAATAATATTGCGACCTCTGGGGTATGACATATTAACGCCCAGAGGTTTCGCCTATTCCTAACCTTACGCATTGAACGGCTATAATCGTCTTACTCATTGTACGCTACGATGAAACCTTACAGTAATATGGAGTATCATACCGTAAATGTGAAACATATTGCAGTTCAGTTGAAGACGTTTTGTAGTCGTCTACTTGATGGTTTTCAGACTCCTCTGTATACGACAGCAGATTTGGACAAGGAGCGGATTTTTGTATCTGTACATGAGAAAAATCCGTTCCACCTCCCCAATCCGTTGTTGTATATTTGGCTATTTACGCAGACGACTCACCAACAGCAACCCCAACGTGGGCAACCATTCGGTGCGACGAATCCATTCATATTCGCGTAAATCCTGTGGGTCGAAATAGGTGAAGTAGGAGAGGAAGAGTGCGCTACTGAGATAGAGCCAAGGCATGACATCCAGCCAACCAACGGCTGGTTCATCTTGTGCTGGTGGCAGAAACGGGACAAAGGCGAGCAGCATGAGTAGATACCAAGGGTGAAAGGTGGTTGTGAGCAGGACATAGCCCATCAACGGTACTGCCATTAATCGGAGCATGGCGCGTGGCGATGTCTGTTTCCGTGTATAGAGCCAGACCGTAAAGAGGACGGTCAACAGTAATAGGGCCACAATGCGTTTGGCCCACTGGTTGGCATCTTCGAGCGATAATCCCAACAGGGCGTCGTTCATCAGTCCAACTTCAAGCCAATGAAACAGTCCGCTGTTGAAATTCCAACGGTCACCATAAATACGCAGAGCGGCAAATAGCCCATGCCCGTCTAACTCGCCAACCAATCCCCAGCCCCCGCGCATTCCAGCGTTGACGATGAGAACAGCGATGGTGATGAGGTATAGCGCAATCGCACGCCATCTTGCCCATGATTGCCAATGCCAGAAGAGGACGACCATCAGAAAGCCTGGGATAATTTTGGTCAGCGTAGCGAGGGCGAGGAGTATGGGAGAGAGCCAGTTTTGTAGGAACGGATAGCCCCCTTCCGGAAAGATACCCATGAGTGGCGAGTCGCCAAACGTGAACGTTTTTCGGGCTGTCGCCCGACGCTCAGGTAGGCAACCTGAGATACTTTCAGAGCCGGATAATCCCGCCATCGCAGCCCAAACCGCCAGCAATGCCAACAACGTCATCCATCCGTCGATATGCGCACCTTGGGCAATCTCGACAATTACCAGTGGATTCCACAAATAGATGAGGACACGATGACATGGTAGATTGGCGATGGAAAGGAGTGCGACAATGAGTATCCCGTTGAATAGATTCACCCCAACCAGTGCAATCTGCATGGAAAGCGGTGTAGGTGGCAGCAGCCATGTCACCGTGCCAAAGAGCGTTTGCGCGGCGGGCAAATAGGGGCTTGCCATCCACGTATGGTTTGCCTGTGCGCGGATTGGGGCATCCAAGTAGTCGAGTTGGGGCGAATCAATTGGAAAGGCATAGGGGCTGACACCGTTGTTGGCGACATAGCCATCCCATAGATAGCGGTAGACATCGCTGGAAAGCGTGGGGACGGTGAAGAGTAGCAGTACGTGGAATAGAATTGCACCGCCCCATAGATAGCGTGGTGAAATGGGTGTTTTGCCTCGGTGATACTGCCGTTCTGTCCAGTAGATGGTAAGACCATAAGCGACAAAGGCTAGATAGAACCAGCGCATGGTTTGGGGCAGGTGTTGATGTGTGAGTGTGTTGTTGGTGAAATGAACGCTGACCAGTCCGGCGTAGGCAAGCAGGCTAATGGCCGTGAGAGCGGGTATGGTCAATCGCTCTAGCGTAAACCAGCGTCGACCAATAGTGTGTTCATCCATGCTTGCTCCGCTTCACTCAACGTTACTGAGGGGTCTCTGCTGTAGTCAATTAGGTGGTCGTAGCCGCCAACTTCGTAGCAGCGGGTGAAAATGGCGGGTAAGTCGAGAACAGCATCAGGTTCATCCTCACGCAAGGGAATACGGCAACGAGGCAGTCTTTGGTCGAGTGGTATCGCGTAGAATTGTAATTGCCGGCGGTTGCGTGGTCTACTGACGGTAATCATATAGCGCCAGTCGGCAGGTTTCCGAATCTCATAGAGCCGAGCCAACGTTGTGGGACGCCCACAGGATAACAAGTCAATCTCAACTAGATTGGTCTGGGACTGCAGCCGTTCCTGTTGATTTTGAAGATACTCTTCGTGCCCATCAGCGATCTTGTTGGCAGGACTCAATACATCAATTAAGGTGACAACATCGCCTGTTTCGCGGCAGATAATCACCAAATAAGGAACTTGCCGCTCCTCTACGAACAACTCAATTACTGGTGGTTCATCTATTCTGGGAATATCCATAGCGGTTTCACGGGGCAAAGAGCCATATGGCATTTCAACAGTCCTCACATTTGACACAGTTCTCTGCCCAACAATGGATACTTCCATCCGTTCACCCTGACGAGCCACATACGCAGGGTGGATTTGTGGATGAAGTGCTTCACATATATACGGAATCAGAGATGAGTGTATATCATACCAGAGTAACCGTTCTTCTAAATAAGGATCCATGCCTGGAAATGGGCTTGTCATTGTGACTTCCTCTCACTCTCAGCATCTTCTGCGCTGAAAGTAGCACAGGCATCATGCCTGTGCTACTTTCAGCGCAGAGTATACTCACGGATATCAATCCTATTCGTTCAAATGAATCACCGCCATCTTCAATTCCGTCATTTCCTGAATCGCGTACTTCGGTCCTTCCTTACCTGTACCGCTCTCTTTCAGACCACCATATGGCATCAGGTCAGCACGCCATTGTGTACCCCAGTTGACATGGATGTTGCCCGACTCCACTTCGCGGATAAACTTCATGGCCCAGTCGATGTTCTGGGTAAAGATGGCCGCGCTCAGGCCATAGTTGGTGTCGTTTGCCATAGCAATGGCCTCGTCAATGTTGTTGGCTTTGCTGACACCGACGACGGGGCCAAAGACCTCGTCATAGGACACCTTCATGTCACGTGTGACGCCAGAGACGATGGTTGGCTGATACATGTAGCCGTCATGACCACCACCTGTGACCAACTCAGCACCAGCACCGACGGCTTCTTGGACCCACTCACTGACGCGCGCTGCATCGGTATCACGAATCATCGGTCCCATTCCGGTGGTTTCGGCCAGTGGATTCCCCACAGCAATGTTTTCGACCTTGGCCTTGAACGCATCCATGAAGTCACCATAGATGTCTTCATGGGCAATCACACGCTGTGTTGAGATACAGACCTGACCCGCGTTGGAATAGCCAGAGGCTGCTGCTGCTGCTGCCACTTTTTCAGGGTCAGCATCAGGCATGATGATCAGCGGTGCATTGGAGCCAAGTTCCATCGTCACACGCTTCAATCCAGCGGTACGACAGATGTGTTCACCGATGTCACGGCTACCTGTGAAGGTGATTTTGCGTACACGGCTATCAGAACAAAGACCATCGCCAATCACACGGCCAGAGCCAGTGATACACTGGACGGCCTCTGGTGGTGCGCCCGCTTCGACAAACAACTCTGTCAGCTTGAGTGCAGAGAGTGGTGTGTCTGTCGCTGGCTTGAGGATGATGGCGTTGCCCGCTGCAAAGGCTGGCCCCATTTTGTGACAGACCAAGTGTAGTGGGAAGTTGAAGGGGCTGATGCCCACCACGACGCCACAAGGGACGCGCACGGTAAAGCCAAATTTACCAGCCGCGCCGGGTGCGCCATCCAGTGGCACAACTTCGCTGGAAAGTCGTTTGGCTTCCTCCGCAGAGAGGACAATGATTTCCGTTGCGCGAGCCGCCTCGACACGTCCCTCAGAGATGGGCTTGCCCTCTTCCATCGTAATTGTCTGTGCCAAATCTTCGCGGCGTTCGACCATCAGATCAGCCACCTTGCGCAGAATCTCATAACGTTCATACCCCGTCATCTTCGCCATGATTTTGGCCCCACGCTCTGCTGTCTGGAGCGCAAGTTCGACATCATCACTGTCCCCTCTGGGGATGGTATCGACCACTGAACCGTCAAATGGATTGAGGACATTGATTGTCTCCGCTTTTTCAACCCAGTCACCACCAACAAACATTTTCATGGTTTTGTTTCCTTCTTTATTTTAGCTCGTAGGGGTATGAGATGGTATGCTGGCGAAACCATCTCATACCCCTACGAGCATCAT
>JBCCFC010000598.1:0-8273 GCA_039029935.1 Chloroflexota bacterium | reverse complement strand
CGATACTATTTTATAAGCACGGTACAATTGATCAAAAACCATACGTCAATTATACGATTATCTTATTTTGTATAGCCAACGAAATTAAGGATTCATTGGTTTCACGCTATCTTGACAGTAACACTATTTCCGTTAAAAACGTATCTCCTAAACAACGAGGCAACCATCAACTCCACCCAATTTGCGGGCAGTTTGAAATTGATGTATTTTTCATCAAGGCTGTCCCCTCATATGATCTACAGGCATTGTTCGATGTTCTGTAGAGGTAAGTAATTGCAGCTTAACTCTTGTAATTACAGTAAGGAGCAAGCATGTTAAAAAACAATAAACCAATGGCACAGCCACGCAAACTGGGGACATCCCAGCGGATGTGGTTTGCCCTTATCATCGCCTTGGTGCTGGGCATCAGCACCCTAGCCATCACACACATATTGCAGCCAACCACAACCCTTTTTGCCCAAACCCCAGACAGTGATATTTCACAGGTTCCAGAACAGATGCCAGATCAAAACCAGCCCATGAGTTTTGGGTATGATCGCGGCATTCAGTTTATTGACCCAGATGGGTTGAACTATGTGCCGTTCTGGAGTGTCAACGGTGGCACGGTTGACTTTACGCTCTACGAATTGCCTGTCGGACAATTTCTGAACAACTATCAAATCTATCAATATTATCAAGACCAAACATGGGATATTGAAGGGTTGACCGTTCAGGGTACATGGCAAAATACAGCCCCATCCAACAATGGCGACACAATGCTCGCTGTTGACTTGCCAGCCAGTACACCATCAGGACTGTACATCATCGAAGCCAGTCAGGGTGAAACCAAGGCCATGTCTATGATTGTGGTTGGGCGCAATGTATTGCTGCTCAAGCGTGGCAATCAGGGGCAGGTCGTGGCATGGACATCTGCCTTGCAGGGTGGCGCACCCGCTACGGGTATGACTGTCACTGTCTATGATGCGGATGGCGCAGTCATGGCAACGGGTGACACCAATGACATCGGTGTTGCCACACTCACCGTGGATGACAATGCCGGTGAGAATCCACCTGTCATGGCAGTGGCAAAGAGCGACAACGAGACCACAGTTGCAGGCTTTGATTGGCAGTGGCAGTCCTATGCAGGCAATTATTGGTATGGGGCCAATGCCAATGATTACACCATCTATCTGCACACGGACCGCTCCATTTATCGTCCTGGTCATACGATTTTCTTCAATGGCATTGTCAGGGAAAGATCACTGAGCAATGACGAGGAGGGCTACGCACCCATCGCCGCATCGACGGTGATGTCAGCCACGCTGCGTGACTCGCGCAACATCGCCGTCAGCACGGTCGAAGTCACTGCTGATAGCATGGGGACAGTCAACGGCAGCTTTACGCTGGGTGATGAACCACCACTGGGGACATACAATGTCGAGTTGATGGTCAACGGCCAGACGCATCGTCAGCAACTCAAGGTTGAAGAGTATGTCAAACCAGAGTATCAAGTGGAGGTTTCGACGCCCGCTGACTTTGCCATTGTTGGTGATGACATTCCAGTCACGGTTGATGCCAACTACTTCTTTGGGCAGCCCGTCACCAACGCCAGTGTCACACTCCAAGTCTACCGCCAACCCATCTATCGCTATTGGTGGTGGTGGCTTGATGATCTCTATGTGCCATATGCAGACCCTAGCGGTCTGGTTGAAACCTATACAGGCACAACGGATGAAAATGGTCAATTCACAACGACCTTTACACCGAGTGAAGAGACCACCTACGGCGCCATCTATCGCTTTGACGCCACTGTCACCGACGCACAAGAAAAGCCTATCCAAGGTAGCAGTAGTGTCCGACTCTATTGGAACACCTTTGATCTCAACGTCAGTACCGACCGCTATGGCTATACCACTGATGATCCTGTCACTGTGAACCTGAGTGCCAAAAATCATGACGGCACACCCGTCATTGGTCAGGTGATTGATATCAAGGTCATCAAAGATTATTGGAACAATGAAAACCAGCAGGATGTGGTGCTATCCGGTCAAGTGGCAACCGATGCCGCAGGGAAAGGCACATACACGTTTGAAAGCGTACCACAGGGTTGGTATCGCCTTGTCGCCACCAGCACCGATGACCGCGGGCGCAGTGTCGAAACGCGTCGCTATCTGTGGGTCTATAATCCGGTCAGTAATGATTGGTGGTACACGTCCAACAATGACATCACACTGATGCTGGATAATGACAGCTATGCGCCAGGTGACACAGCACAGTTGTTGATCCAATCACGGGTGCAAGGTGTCGCGCTGTTGACCATCGAGCGGGATCAGGTCATCGAAGAGAAAATTGTCAACATCGAAGGTCCTGTCACGACGGTTGACATTGACATCACCGAGAGCCATGTCCCCAATGTCTTTGCTCGTGTGCATATCTTCAAGCCTAGAGTGAATGACGACTTTAACCCCAACAGCGAAGGTGATCTTGTTTTTGCACAGACAGAGTTGACCGTCAATGCCGAGGATAAACGGCTCACCGTTGAGGTTACAGCCGATGCCCCACAATATTTGCCTGGTGGCGAAGCGCAAGTCACCATCAAGCTAACCGACCATGCAGGGCAACCTGTGGCGGGTCGTGTTGCCTTGGCAATGGTCGATGAGGCCATCTTTGCCTTGCAGGAAGACCTCTCGGCAGACATTTTCGACACCTTCTATGGCAAGCGCAACAACTATGGTGTAGGGACATTCCATTCGCTAACGCGCCGTCCTTACTACTATTTCTGGGACTTTGCGGCGGATGAAGCGGCAGATGGTGGTGCACCTGTGCCAGCGCAGCCTGTCACCGATCAACCCGAAGCCGAATTCCAGACCGATGCCGATGCAGATGATAGTGCAGATGGCTCCGAGCCGCGCCGTAATTTCTTAGACACCGCCTACTGGAACCCAACCATTGATATCGATGCAAGTGGCGAGGCCACCATCACGATTCCGCTGCCAGATAACCTGACGACATGGCGCATCATCGCCCGTGCGGTCACGGTGGAGACGCTGGTCGGCGAAACCACCAGCAACATCCTTGTCACCAAAGAGTTGATTTCACGCCCAACGTTGCCACGCTTTGCGGTGCTGGGTGATCTCTTCCGCACAAGCATGGTCGCACAGAATTACACAGGGGGTGATTTGGTCGGCACAGGTCTGCTGGAAACAGAAAACCTGCTGGTGCTGAACGATCCATCGCAGCCACTTGAGCTACCGGATAAAGGCTCGGATGTTGGTCGCTGGACATCAGTGGCCTCGGCTGTAGGCACGGGGCTGGTGACAACATCGTTGGATACGCCTGCTGGACAGGATATCGTGGAGCTACCCTTTAGCGTCAAGCCATTTGCCGTGCCTGATCGCTGGACAACATCCGGCCAAGCCAATCCCACTGCGACTGAAACCTTTACCATACCACTTAACGCGGTCAACGAGATGTCACAGCTAACACTACGTCTATCACCATCAATTGCACTCGGTCTGTTGGATGGATTGGACGATTTGATTGCCTATCCCTATGGCTGTGTCGAGCAGACCATGAGCCGTGTGCTACCAAGCGCAGTAGCAACCCAAGCATACAATGATTTGGGGCTGACCAATCCCAAGGCCGATGAGCTGCCAAAAATCATCACTCAGGGGCTGCAAAAGCTCTATGGCTATCAACACAGCAACGGCACATGGGGCTGGTTCTATGATGACGACGGTGGATTGTACTTGACCTCATATGTCCTCTTTGGCCTGACAATGGTCGAGCAGGCTGGCTTTGCCGTTGACCCAACGGTTGTTGACAATGGTTTTGCCGCCTTAGATCGATTACTGCTTGGTGAAATCGTGGCCGCAACTGAATCGGGTGTGATGGCCCGGCAGCAGGAGAACAGCAGCGGCGATATCCGTGCCTATGCGCTGTATGTCAAGGCGGTTGCAGGTCGAGGCAACTTGGCCGCAAGCGAATCGTTGGCCGCTGAATCCGAGAGCCTGAGTGCCGATGCGTTGGCGATGTTGGCGATGGCACTGCACATTGATGGCAATACCACACTATCACAGACCTTGGTTGATCAATTGCTTGCCAAGGCCGAAGTTGTTGGCGGCACAGCATTCTGGCCGGGACCAATGGACAGTTGGCAGTGGTGGCACTGGCGCACGATGGCTTCCAGCGAGAAGAACACTGCTGTTGCCGTGAGCGCGCTTACCCAACTACGTCCAGACAGTGAAATTCTACCGCTGGCCGTCCGTTGGCTGATGGACCACCGTCGCGGTGCCGGTTGGCGAAACACACAGGCCACCTCATTTGCCGTTTTGGGCTTGGTCGATTACATTAAAGTGTCGGGTGAACTGGACTCAGATTACACCTACAACGTGCATCTGAATGGCACAGAAATCGCCAGTGGTGCAGTCACGCCAGAGACCGTCACCGAGCCAATTGAGCCGATTGTTGTGGCAGGCACTGAGTTCAACACGGGCGATAACGAACTTGTCATCACACGTGAAGCAGCCGTCCAAGCAGCGGCATTGAGCCAGCAGAATCCGCTCTATTACACAGCGTTGTTGGAGCAGGAACTGTATTATGATGGCTTTGCCTCAGTATCATCGGTGGACCAAGGGCTGTCACTCAGCCGCTCCTACAATCTGGTGGAAGGCGAGGCGCGTGAAGATGGGGCCTATAATGTCGGTGATATTGTGGAAGTGACGCTAAACTTGGAAATCAAGAGCGAGGTCTGGTACTTGCTACTCGAAGACCCCATTCCAGCAGGCTTTGAGGCACTGAACACCAACGTCAACCCCTACTCATACAGCGATGTGTTCTGGCCTTGGTCATGGCGCAGTTGGGGCTATAACCGTAAGGATGTGCGCGATGACCGCGTAGACTTCTTCATCACACATGGCTGGGCAGGCAAACGTCAACTGGTCTACCAAATGCGCGCTACAACGGCCGGTGTATTTAGTGTCCCACCAGGACAGGTCTACCCCATGTATGCCGAGGAAATGTGGGCACGCACAAGCAGTATGCAGGTGGCCGTTGCTCCAGAGACATTGGCCGACCGGCCAGTTGTGTTGGCAGATATGGACAACAACTGCCGTGTCGAAAAGTTTGATGCCCTGCTCATTGCAGATGCATGGCGCACAGCAAACGAGCGTCGTGATGTCACCGCCGACGGTACAATCGACCTGCTTGACATCATCAATGTGAACAATCAGCGCGGCGTCGATTGTAACTCGCCGGAGCTGATTGTCCACAGTGCCAGTGTGGGTTCAGCAGCGCAGACCAGTTTCTTGGTGTTGCTACCCGACAACGAAGAAAGCCGCGAGGTCGGTGATGAGTTCCGTGCCTATATCATGGCCGATAGCTCTGAGAACTTGGGTGGCTTCGAGATGACGCTGAACCACAACAATGCACTTGAGGTGGTTGATGTTATTATGAGTGGCAATCTTGGCTCGGATGTCTACAAGCTGGGACCAAAGATTGACAAGGAAGCGGGAAGAGTCACCTTTGGCATGGTCGAAATTGCGGATGATGGCGTAAGCGACCAAGTTGTTGCGAGTAGCGTGGCAGCAGACAATGCAGTTACGATGATGACGATTGTCTTCCGTGCGCAACGTGTAGGTGATGGCAACATCAGTGCCAGCGATGTGTTGGCTTCTGACTCAGCAGGGAATGTGATGGCAGCAACTGTTGATACACAGTTCACTGTGAATGTTGATGGGGAGCGGGTCTTCCTGCCCCTAGTGGCGAGATAAAATAAACGACCATAAAGGTATAGATGCATTGCCTCGTTATGCATCAATAGCCCAACACACATCCAGACCTTTATGGATGTGTGTTGGGCTATTGTGTACTCTGTTGGCGTAAAGGCAGCATGGCATTGGTTAGACCTGCAAACAGCCCTAAATCAAATAAGATACAAGCAGCAACAATACCAAAATTTAAAAAGAGTACGCCACCAATACAGATGACACCAGGGATGACCGTTGCTAGGAAATTCTTTTTCATATTGTTTTCAAACTGATCAGTAAGCTCAAGTAGCTGAATGATTTGGGGCAGGTTTTGATTCATTAGAATAATTTGTGCTGTGTCTGTGGCAAGGGTCGATGCCCCACGCAGAGAAATTGAGACATCTGCTTGCTTGAGGGCAATCGCATCGTTGATGCCATCGCCGATAAAACAAACTCGTTTTCCCTCATTTTGCAATGATTGAATATGGGTTGCTTTGTCTTCAGGCAGCGTATTGGCAAAATAGTCATCAACACCAAGCTCCTCGGCCAATCGGCATGTAGGTTTTTCATGATCGCCTGAGATAATCATGACAGATATGCCTCGTTTTTGTAAGTGTTGAACAACTTTTTTTGCATTGAGGCGTAACAGAGGTTGTAATTCAATTGCACCAGCAAGATGTTCGTCAATCGCAATATAAATTAACGAATTCCCTGTTTTCAAGATATCTTCCTGTAGCTGATGAGCCTCTTTGGTGAGAGCAATCCCCTCCAGTTCCATAAAGCGACTGCTCCCGACTTGGATCACGGAATCTTCAAGCTGAACCTTGATGCCGTAGCCGATTTCATAGCTAGCGTTTTCAACATCAAAAACCTGTAACTGGCGTTCTGTGGCGGCTTGTTGGATTGCTCTAGCAATCGGATGAGATTGCCTTGCTTCGGCGGTTGCAGCATATGTAAGTAGTTCATTCTTTGTATGATTTTGGAAGGTATAAATGTTGGCGACTTGAGGTTGGTCCAAGGTGAGCGTTCCGGTTTTGTCAAAGATAACCGTATCTATCGAGTGCAGTGTCTCTAGGACATATCCTTCTTTAATCAAAATCCCTTTTTGAGAGGCGATATTGAGAAAGTTCAACGTGCTGATCGGGGCAATCACACGCATTGTATATCCAAATCCAGCCTGTAACACCGCAAAGGCACTTTCGATTCCTAGTAGAGGCCATGTAAAACCAGCCATCAATAAGATGGGGAGAGCCGATGCATCCGCAATCTTTTCACCACGCAATTGCAGATAGGTTTTGTGTTCTGCCGTCTGTGCCAGCATCGTGCTAATTTGCGCCGAAATTGTTTCTGCGCCAGCTTTTTCAACTTTGATGTGGAGCTTACCTGAAAGTACCATAGTGGACGCAAACGTTTGATCATCGTTTGATTTTTCGATGGGTTGAGATTCACCAGTCAAAACATGTTGATCAACCAATGCATTCCCAAAAATAACAACGCCATCGGCGGGGATCATGCTGCCAGCATTCACGACGATAACATCGCCCTGTTTGAGCGTATCAAATGGGACCTCGACTTCAACATCCCCTTGTTGTACCCAAACAAATTGTGGTTGCGAGCCAAACATGGTAATCAATTTCTGTTGAGATTGCCTTTTGACGCTATTAGATAATCTTCGTCCAAAGTAATAAAATGAATAGGCAATTGATGCAATTAAAAGATGTCCTGTGACAACCATCCCTGGTAAAGCAAGCATATCAACAACGCTCATGCCAAGACGACGTTCTTTAAAAATGGATTTAAACCCATTCTGAACCATCTCTACCGAGGTATAGGCCAACAAAGGAATCCCTGCCCAAATTAACGGTGAAGATAGAAAAGTGCCAGCCGTTGTCAGACCCAGCGAGATTAATGCAAGAGTGAAGTTCAGATTAATTTGCTTTTCGGCCTCACTTATCTCACTACTACTGATATTAGAAGACATTTCTTGAATATGTTGAGATCGTTCCTCCTCTAAAAAAAATTTCTGTTTCCATTTCCTAACAATGTTAATGGGTTGCTGAAACTGCTCTCGCAACACCAAAAGGAATAGATTATCTGACTGTGTGCCTGCCAAAAGATTCACCAATCTGGAGTTGATGTCCTTGCCATCTCCGCCGAAGGGTATAGCTTGTTGTCGTGTATGTCTATTGTATTGTATGATTCCTGTATAGGCTGTGACACCTACGATGACGCTAGATAAAAAAAACATGAGTTATTTTCCCTTTATACTCAAAGTCAACATATCTAAAAATGTATATTGTTGATTTAGAGGCGATATAGATATTATAGATATGCATTCATGTTATTTAACCAAAAAACAATCCATATGGCAAACTTGTTTCTCGAGGTTTTGGCATTTGAAAAAATAGGGGCTGAGATAGGATTCATTTACAGGTCGAATCATTTGCAGTTTTTTGCTTGGTCGATTAGATTAAGGGTATGGATGTTGATATAGCATCTATTGGGGAATCATTTGGGAGGAGGGGGAAATTATGCAATATCCATTGG
>JBCCFC010000597.1:0-8284 GCA_039029935.1 Chloroflexota bacterium | reverse complement strand
ATTTTGGGCTGCGTGTTGCACCCTTTAGCCTATCGGATGGATGGGCTGGCTATTCGGACCCGGAGCCATATCTGCAACGTCTCACAACACCGCTGGGGCCAATCATTGGGCCGCACATCGTCGGTGGGGTCAACATTGATCTGCTGCGTCGCTGGCAGCCGCGCATGGTGCTGGTGCTGGACCCCAATCCAGATGAAATGACCCGTTTACGCGCAGCTTGCCCCAACACCATCATCATCGGGCGCATCTTTGAGCCGGACCATGTGATTGATGAGCGCATTCGTCGCAATCCACAGGAGGCAGCACGGTGGGCGCATGACAAGTGCATGTCACGCAAGGCAGGGGATCCCAATTCAGCGGTGGATTACTGGCAATTTGCCAACGAAATTCTGCAAGATGATGGTGGGCTACCCTATCTCAACGACTTTGAACTGGCGCGTATGGAGTTGGCCGAGCAAAATGGCTACAAGTGTGCGATTTTCGCCTTTAGCGTGGGCAACCCAGACCTGCCCGAAGAGAATCGAATGCGGCTGTGGGAGCGGGTCTATCCAGCGATTGAACGTGCAGAGGCCAATGACCATGTAATCGCAATTCATCAATATGGCGTACCCACGCTGTGGGGCCCCGATGATGGCTATTCGCATTGGCTCATCAATCGGCTTGAGCATCAGGTGTTGCGTCGACTCCCCTACAAAAAGGTCAAATTTGCCATCACCGAATATGGCATTGATGGCTTGATTCAGCATCCAGAGCCGTCAGGATGGCAGAACTTTGCGCAACCCGAAGAGTACACCAATCAGCTACTCACCAACGGCAACTATCTGGAGCGATTCTCTGGACGCATCATGGGGTATGCCGTGTTTACGCTGGGTCACAACGCACCTTGGGGCAGCTATGACATTGCCGGACAGGTAGCTGACATGTTGGCAGCGCGGGCCGAGCGGGGGACGTGGAGTGATGTGCAGACTGCACAGGCCAATGTGCCAGCGGGTGAGACAGACAATACCGATGAGCCGGGTCCAGAGGGGTTGATCACCACCAATCCAGATACATCAACGGGGCCTGTCCAACCTGCCCCGGTGCGACCTACTCCTGTTCAACCAACGCCTACTCAGCCAACACAGCCTGTTGTTACAGAGCCAGCAGAACCAACACAGCCAGAGCCAACACAGCCAGAACCAACACAGCCAGAGGAACCAATGATTGATCCAGCCATTATGATTGACCGTCGTATCAGCCCGGCAATTAGCCATCTGAATATGCAGATGCGCTCACTCACCGAACGTCCTGATGCCGTCTTAGATGATTCTGATACCGAGGTTGTCTACATCATTAAGGATGTGTTCACTTCTTATAATGGGTCATGGGAGCCGGGGCAAACGCTCTATTCAGTGACAGATTGGGCGAGAGCAAGCTACCTCAAACCCTTTGGATCACCCGATTATTTTGACGACGCTGGCGCAGATCACCACTTCTTTGCCGCTGTCATCGGGTTGGATGGCAACCTTGTACGCAATCAGGAAGTCATCTACTGGTCAGATGGCTTTGACAAGTTGGGCGACCCTAGTTATAACGGCTATGTCCGTGCGCAAACCAAAGAGCGCTCGGGGTGGGCCAACATGCCTGTCAATGTTTCCTATGTGCCAGAACGGGGTGAATCGGGGCCTTGGTGTTGTGCGCCAGCAGGGGCAGCCGATGTCTTTTGTGGTGTGGGCTTGCCTTCCAATCATCATGTTTCGACCTTTGTGGTTTGGCAGGCAGTTGAACGACAGACGCTGGGAACAGCTCCGGATACAGGTACTGATACAGGTACTGATACAGGCACAACCTATACAGAATATGTAGATAGACCACCCTTAGAACCCAAGCCATTAGAGCCTATTTCACCAGGACCAGTCTCACCAGAGCCAGACAGCACAGAAACAGGATCAACAGAAACGGGGAATTTGACTACAGTGAATATTGAACGTCGCATCACAGCACAGGCAACAACGTTAAATATTGGATATCGCGGCATTGATGAGCGTGGCGATAACCCCGACCCCAATGGGGATATCGTCTATATCATCAAAGATATCTTCACGACGCGTGATGGCTCTTGGGAACCATCGAATAAACCGGGATCGATTGAACCTTGGGCGCATGAATATCTGCGCCCCTTTGGTGCGCCCGACTATTTTGACGATGCAGGCGGCGACCATCATCTCTTTGCCACAGTCATCGGCTTGGATGGCGAGTATATCCGCAACCATACCATTCGGTATTGGTCGGATGGTTTTGATAAATTGGCAGACCCAAGCTATAACAGCTATGTTGAACGCCAGACCAAAGAACGGTCGGGGTGGATTAATATTCCGGTAGGACCTGGCAGTAGCTATGTGCCTGAGCGCGATGAGATTGGTCCTTGGTCTTGGGCACCCGAAGGAGCATCAGAGGTTGCTATCGGTGGCGGATTGCCTGCCAATCAACACATTTCAACCTTTGTTGTCTGGCAAGCGGTGCGACGTGCGGACCTTGGCAGTACAGTTGGTTCGAGCGGAACAGGCACAAAGACACCGGAAGTACCCACGATTACGACAGGCTCACCCGTGACTCCAGAACCGCAACCACCAGAACCACCTATCGTGACGCCCCCACCGCTGCCGGGACCGCAGCCTGTCTCACCGACTCTACCAACTATCACTGGCCCAACTATCACTGGCCCAACTATCACTGGCCCAACTATCACCGGCCCAACAACCACTGCGCCAACGATTGAGCGACGTGTGAGTAATGCAGCCAAGCAGTATAACATCGCCATCCGCAACATTGATGAACGAGGCGATAACCCTGCCATCGAGGGTGGTGTCATCTACCTCATCAAGGATGTCTTTACCACGCGTGATGGTTCGTGGGAGCCGTCCAACAAAGAGGGGTCGATTGAGCCTTGGGCGCGTGAATATCTGAAGCCGTTTGGTGCGCCCGATTACTTTGACGATGCAGGTGGCGACCATCATATCTTTGGTGCGGTTCTCGATGAAAATGGCGAATTGATACGCAACAAGGACTTTATCTTCTGGTCAGATGGCTTTGATAAACTGGCGGACCCTAGCTATGATGGTTATGTTGACCGTCAAACCAAGCACGGATCAGGATGGATCAACATTCCGATTGGTCCTGGCAGCAGCTTTGTGCCAGAGCGCAATGAGTCCGGTCCTTGGTCTTGGGCACCGACGGGGGCAGCCGAGGTTATCACTGGCGGTGGTTTGCCCGCCAATAAACATGTCTCCTTCTTTGTGGTTTGGCAAGCGGTTCCCGCCGATCAAGTGCCATCCGGTGGTACAGGTACAACGGTTACACCTGTCACGCCCGTGACACCCATCGCACCTGTCACACCGACACAGCCAACCCAGCCAACCCAACCAACCCAACCGACACAGCCATTGCAACCGTTACAGCCAACAGCCCCCGTCACAGTCGATATCGAGCGACGTACAGCGGCGTGGGCAACCAAGTTTAATATCTCTACACGAAGTATCAATGACCGTCCCGACCGTCCTGATCCAAACAGCGATGTCGTCTATGTCATCAAAGACATCTTCACCACGCGTGATGGCTCTTGGGAGGATTCGGACAAAGAGGGGGCGATTGAGCCTTGGGCACGTGAGTATCTGCGGCCTTGGGGTGCGCCTGATTACTTTGATGATGCGGGTGGCGACCATCACATTTTTGGTGCAGTTATTGATGAGAACGGCGAACTGATGCGTGGCAAGGGCTTCATCTTCTGGTCAGACGGCTTTGATAAGCTCGGCGATCCCAATTATGACGGCTACGTCCAACGTGAGACAAAGCAGGGTTCCGGTTGGATCAACATACCGATTGGTCCCGGCAGCAGCTTTGTGCCAGAGCGCAATGAATCTGGCCCTTGGTCTTGGGCACCCATCGGTGCGTCTGAGGTTGTTGTCGGCGGTGGTTTACCTGCCAACAAGCATGTCTCTTTCTTTGTCGTCTGGCAAGCGGTTGCACGGGATCAACTATCCACAGGGGATAGCGGCACAACGACAACGCCTGTCACACCCACTGTACCCACTGTACCCACTGCACCAACCCAACCAACCCAACCCACACAGCCGACTGTGCCAACGCAGCCAACCGCCCCCATTGTTACCGACATTGAACGGCGTACCGCAGAATGGGCAACCAAGTTCAATGTTTCTACACGAAATATAGGCGACCGACCAGACCATCCTGATCCAGATAGCGATGTCGTCTATGTCATCAAAGACATCTTTACCACACGTGATGGATCGTGGGAGGATTCTAATAAAGAGGGTGCGATTGAACCTTGGGCACGGGAATATCTGCGGCCTTGGGGTGCGCCTGATTACTTTGATGATGCGGGTGGCGACCACCACATCTTTGGTGCAGTTCTTGGTCTGGATGGTGAACTCATGCGTGGCAAAGGCTTCATCTTCTGGTCAGACGGCTTTGATAAGTTGGGCGACCCTGACTATGATAGCTATGTGCAGCGTGATACCAAACAGCACTCAGGCTGGACCAACATTCCGATTGGTCCGGGCAGCAGTTTTGTGCCTGAACGCAACGAGTCCGGTCCTTGGTGTTGGGCGCCCATTGGGGCATCTGAGGTTGTTGTCGGTGGCGGATTACCAGCCAACAAGCATGTCTCCTTCTTTGTCGTCTGGCAAGCCGTTGCGCGGGACCAAGTATCGACAGGTGATAGTGGTACAACTGTAACACCAGTAACGCCTGTTGCACCAACTCAACCAACACAGCCAACTGCACCAACGCAGCCTGGTACACAAATTATCATTGATCCGAATATCGACCAACGCATTGCCAACTGGGCAGCGCAGTTTAATATATCGACCCGCAGCATCGCGCAACGGGCTGACAACCCAGACCCCAGTAGTGATGTTGTGTATCTCATCAAGGACATCTTTACGACGCGAGATGGCTCTTGGGAACCCTCTAATAAGGAAGGTACGATAGAACTTTGGGCGCGCGAAGATTATCTGAAGCCTTGGGGGGCGCCCGACTACTTTGACGATGCCGGGGCCGACCACCATATCTTTGGTGCTGTTCTTGATGAGAACGGCGAACTCATGCGTGGCAAGGGCTTCATCTTCTGGTCAGATGGCTTTGATAAATTGGGTGATTCTGGCTATGACGGCTATGTGCAGCGTGATACAAAGCAGGGGTCCGGCTGGACCAACATTCCGATTGGCCCCGGCAGTAGTTTTGTGCCTGAGCGCAATGAGTCCGGTCCTTGGTGTTGGGCACCCATCGGTGCATCCGAGGTTGTTGTTGGTGGTGGATTGCCAGCCAACAAGCATGTCTCCTTCTTTGTGGTTTGGCAAGCTGTGCCACATGACCAAGTGTCAACGGGTAGCCCCAGCACAGGATCAAGCACAGACACGGCCACCACGACGCCTGTTGCGCCCGTTACACCAATTGCACCAGTGACACCATCACAGCCAACGGTTGTCACGCCGATTGCCGCGCAACTGGTCGAAAAGCGCATGTCAGCCTCTATCGATGAATTCAATATTGGATATCGCACCATTGAAGAGCGGCCTGATGATGTGCTGAACGAACCGGAGGGTCAGGATGTGGTCTATATCCTCAAGGACTTGTTCACAACACGTGATGGCTCTTGGGAGGATTCGAATAAACCGGGGGCAATTGAAGCGTGGGCGCGTGAGTATCTGCGGCCTTGGGGTGCGCCTGATTACTTTGATGATGCGGGTGGCGACCATCATATTTTTGGTGCAGTTCTTGGCTTGGATGGACAGTTGATGCGTAATAAACCGTTTATCTACTGGTCGGATGGCTTTGACAAACTGGGGGACGATGACTATGCTAGCTATGTCCACCGCCAAACCAAGGCGGGTTCAGGCTGGATTAACATCCCGATTGGCCCCGGCAGTAGCTTTGTGCCTGAGCGCAATGAGTCGGGTCCTTGGTGTTGGGCGCCAACAGGTGCAGCCGAAGTGGTCGTCGGTGGTGGATTGCCTGCCAATCAGCATGTCTCCACCTTTGCCGTGTGGCAAGCAATTCCACGCTCCAGCATGGATGGCGCAACACGTGGTCTGCTCTCACAGACGCCCACCATCCCCAAGCCGCCAACCATATCGCCATCTGTACCAGTGCCTGTCAAGCGTGAGCTATCACAACTGACGGGTCTGCAAACACGAGATAATCCCAATTGGTCAAGAGGTGGTGTCTCTGGCGAGGACATTTTGCAGCAACTGCGTAATGCGGCGTGGGCAAAAACGGGGATTGATACCGATGCCAATTCACCGTTGGCAATTTATGCGCGCTTACACAATCTGGGTATGCCTGTGTCAAATCAGTTTGAGATGGATGACTACATGGTACAGGGCTTCCTGAATGGCATTGTCTATGCGTTGATTGATGATGTGAGTAAGATTGGGCATACAGCCTGGTAGCTGATAACGGGATAAATATAATATAAAAAAGCTTGTCAGCTTGTCAGCCAGTCAGCCAGTCAGCCAGTCAGCCAGTCAGCTTGTCAGCCAGTCAGGCTGAAATGCTGACAAGCTTTTTTATGTCCGCGAATATCCGCGTATCCCCCACCACACGGTCACAGCCTCGACTGAGAAGCCCGTTGCCAGGGCAGAAACGCCCAAACTGGCACCCGTAATGCCCATCAAGGGGTATGTCACCAATGCCAACAGAATAGCGACAAGCCGCGCAGGGCCGACATAGGCGAAAATATGGGTGCGCCGTTCGAGCATGGTGATGCCTTGGGCATACGTGCGCAGCGTGACGACGGGTGAGAAGATGGCGTAGATCATGAGCGGTATGATGCACTTTGCCGCAAATTCGGGGGCAAGTCCCATATATTGCTCTAGTATGACTACACGAATTGGCGTCCAATACAAAATTAACATCATTGCCAACGAAACTGCGCCACAGGCGATGGCAAAACGACCGATGTGAAAGAGACTGTTTGGCTCGTCTTGGAAGGAGGACATCATGTTGCGGATGTCTACAAGCCAACGATAGGGGAATTGCCCCAGCGCATAGGCAACGGTGAGAACGGCGAGGGCTTCGGTTGCCGCTGCTTCGCTGACACTCCCACGTGCGATAAAGATGTTGATCAGGATACGACTGCCTTCTTGAATCATGATGATGAAGACAATGGGCCAGAAAAATTGAAAAATAGCGCGGTAGGTAAGCGGTTCAGTTTCCGGTGTCTCTGGGGTTTGGATTGCCTGACCATACCGTCGAACTCCCCAATAGACAATGCCCAGTTCGACCAGCACATTGGCATAGAGCGACAGGATGGGCAACCAGATGGGATTGGCTTGGATAAAGGGTGTGGGGAGCATGGCAAAGATGATGGCGATACCTGCCCCGATGCTGGCGATGTTGGCATAGCTCACGATGTCGGTACGACGGATGCGTAAGAGCAAGCCTGTATAAAAGAGTGCCATGGCTCTGACAATAGGCCACAGCATCAGCCAGAAGAGTGCAGTACGCACGATGTCGCCCAAGGAGCTGTCAACGCTGTGCAAATCCTCAATGAGCCAATAGCCGACGGGTGTCAACGAAAGTAACGCTAAACTAGCAACGAGGATGATGCTGACGACGAGTAAAAACTGTTTGACCAGTCGCTGTGAGTGCGATCCGTTGACCAGAAATAGCCCTAGTGTTTTGGCATGGCGTAGCGGGCTGTTGACAAAGAGAATCAGCCCCCATGCAATGCCATAGGCAGCCAACGTTTCGGTGGAACGGGGGACGCGCGCCAAACCTGCACTCACCGCTTGGATACCGAACTCGATAACAAAGAGTGTGATGGCTAGTGGTAGTAGATAATAGGTGAATCGTAGATAGATGTTGATTGGTTGGGGTTTATTTTGCAATGACTCTCCTGTCTGCAAGATTTTCTTTCCATAAATTGATGATGTCTTCAATATCATCGTTGTCAAACACAATATCAGTCCATGTTTTCAACAAATCTAGGTCAGTATTATCCTCAATCATGGTCAGGATAATCGTGGGGATATCGCTGAACTTATATTTCAGAAAATGAAGAAGTGATTCTTGTTTGGCAATCACTTTGCCTTCTTCTCTTCCTTTTCGCTCAACCTCTGCAAGGCTTGTTCCTATTAAAAATTCTTCAGACTCTGGAAATGCTACAAAAAGCTGTTTAAGAAGCTCTACATCCCATTTGTAGTACTCACTCATATTACTTACCTCCAATATCTTTTTCAAAATTGTGTCTGGTTTCGTATGTAAACGTAAATCCAGGGAAGGT
>JBCCFC010000596.1:0-8284 GCA_039029935.1 Chloroflexota bacterium | reverse complement strand
TTCTTGCCTTCGCAGTTTTGCCCTCAACATTCTTCGGCATAATGGCATTTCCAATGTTCGTCTTGCTATTTTTCGCAATAGCATGGATATTTACCATCTTCTTGATTATCAGGGCGTTCTTTAGAACTGAACAGCCCTGGGAAGCAAACCAAAGACGGGGGCTTGGTTTGTCTCTGTTCGCTATCGGAATCAGAAAATGGGTGAAGGCGAAGTAAAGCAGTTCATCAAACATGCGGCTGAGACGCAGACTGAAAAACAGTATGCCAAGGTGACACGATGGTATTTTAGCAAGCAGGGATTTACAAATGATGCCATCAACCTATTGCAGGTAGAGGGCATCTATTACAGCGATGTCAAACAATTTAATGAATTAGCCGACATGTTTGGTTTTCTGGGGTTGCGGTTCTAAATAGGCTGCAGAAGCAGATTTGGACTTTTCCAAGACTCTCTATATCAAGAGTAACCTACTGTAGCGTATGCACCCACCCCATCTTGAGCCATACGGGATTGGTCGCTTCCGATAGATTCTCCAGCTTGATTGCCAACCGTTGGGGGGTTGTGTGTACGGGATAGAGTCCCATCGTTATCGTTATCTGGCAGGTAGTGCATCAAATCCTCAAATGTCTGGATATTGAGATCATCAACTTCTCTTAAAAACCCCAAGTTTGTTTGCAACTCGGGTTGAAGCGTCGTTCCATCTGGGATGGAGGGGCGCGGGCCTAAATGACGCGCAAACCACGTCACTGTCTCATTATTGAGTTGGTTAAACGGGGCATCCTCATAAGGGTCAAAATAGGCAGCATAGGCTTCGGCAAACCACTCTTGGGGCGAAGAGAATTGATAGCGCGAGAGAAAATGGCGACGTGCTGATTTGAGATAACTCACCCAAGAACTATATTGATCCTTTTGATAGACGCGGCCATTGTAGACAGTCGGGCCGCCATTGGTCAGCGTAAAGGGGTACTTGGAGGCAATACGCATCTCTTCAGGAATACCTCAGCAAGTTCACGCATATCTTCTTGACCATCATTATATTTAATCCACCCACCAAACTGAGGCAAACGGGCAAGTTTTTGGTTAAATTTGATCTGGGCATCAACTGCATGACCCATCTCATGTCGAAGTGTCCATTATTCATAGACAACCTCTCCATCACAGATCGTTAACACAGCTTCCACCGCAGCTAACTCCGTTCGCAACTCCGCCTCACTCATCGCAAAAATATCCCGTGATAACAGCACCAAATCAGCCAGCGTCCCCACCTTAATCTGCCCCTTCACATCCTCCTGAAATTCAGTATAGGCCGCACCCTTCGTGTAGCCATAAATGGCCTCAGCCAATGTTTGATTGTGGCTGTTGGTGCCTTCTGCCCAGGGCTGGCGGTTGAGCGCAGCGTGTAGACCGATGAACGGACTATTGGTGACGACGGGCCAGTCGCTGCCAAAGGCGATGTGGGCGTTGGCATTGCGCAGAGTGCGCCAGGCAAAGGCGTTGTCATAGTTGTGCGGGTGGATGCGGGAGAGCCAGACATCACCGGTTTGGCCTGCTTCAAGGGGTGAGTGGAGCGGCTGCATGGAGGCGGTGACACCGAGCTTGGCAAAGCGGGGTACGTCGTCGGGGTGGATGACCTCGATATGTTCGACCCGGTGACGGCTATCGCGTGACCCATTGCGTTGCTTTGCATTCGCATAGCCATCCAGTACCCGCCGCACCGCACCATTGCCACAGGCATGAACCGCAATCTGATAGCCGCGTCGGTCGGCTTCACTGGCAAACTCGGCAAAGGTTTCGGCATCCCAAATCGGCTCGCCAAAGTTGTCGGGCTGGTCAGGGTAGCCATCCAATGTCACCGCCGTGTGCGACTCATAGACGCCATCCATAAAGAACTTGACCACACCGCCACGCACCTTTTCGCAGCCATATTCGTCCGTGAGCAGCGTCTGCATGGCCGTCGTCTCGCCCACCATCCGCTCTATGTTCATGTAGGGCTTGACCCAGAAGGGGATGTAGACTCGCAGTGACAGCTCACCCTGCTGCTCCATATGCGCATACAACCGTGCTTGCTCGATATCGCCATCCATGTTGTGAACGCTGGTGATACCATACGACGCCGACAACGCCAATCCCTTCTTGAGTGTCTCCACCGACTGCGTTAAATCCTGCTCTGGCATCGCGCGACGAATATAGGCCATCGCATCCATTTCATATAGTTCACCCGTTGCCAAACCATCTTCACTCAGCGGAATTTCACCATTGGACATCGGCTCTGACGCACCCTGCAAAATGCCCGCCTCGCGCAATGCCGCCGTGTTGGCAAACATGCTATGCTGGTCAAAGGCCATCAACACCAACGGACGGTCATCCACAATCGCATCCAACACATCACGTGTCATGGGCTGGTCCGGTGTCGGCAATGTATAGGGCGCACCCTCACCGACCACCCAAGGCGCATCGGGATGCTCATCCATCCACGCACGTAACACCGCCGTCAGTTCATCCATTGATGACACGCCGTTGAGTTGCGCACCATAGAGTGTCGCCGACCCCCATTGCAGATGATAATGGCTGTCGATAAAGCCGGGCAGCAGGGTACGCCCCTCGCCGTTGATGACGCGTGTGTTGTCCGCTCGATAGCTCATTGCCTCCGCTGCGCTGCCGACATAGATAATGCTGTTGCCTTGGATGGCGACGGCTTCGGCGTGAGGGTTGGTGTCGTCTACGGTGTAGACGTGGGCGTTGGTGATGATGATGTTGGCTGTTGGTTGGTTGTTCATTGGTTTACCTCCGCATAGATTTCAGTTAGATATGTATCATGATTGACATTGAAGTCAACATCAGATGAATATTTGCCTATAATGTCTAGTGATTTTTGTTTGAGTTCTTCACGTGTAAAAAGGCGTTGAACTTCTGGAATGGCAATTTCGCCAGACTTTACCCATGTGAGTATTGTTTGAATTGGATGTTGATTGACTGAGTATTTTTGAATGGACATTGACAGTTCCTTTGTGAGATGTTTTCATGTGGAAAATTAATATACACAATTGAAAGCGATGTGTGTATTTCAAATGAAATAGAGAAATGATATTTGCCAGAATTATACAAATATATTGGCAAGTCAACAAAAATCATATTGAAATATATTGCTCACTTTGAGTTTGATACTTTGACTAAATATCAAGATTGACCTTGCTCAAAAAAGATGGCACAATGATTTCATACCTATTCCATGAAACCAAGGGGAAAACAACATGCAATTTCAATGGGATCCCGAAAAAGCAAGAACAAACCTACGCAAACACAAAGTTTCTTTTGAGGAAGCAGCTACGGTGTTTCAGGATGCTCTTTCACTTACAGGCGATGATCCTGACCATTCATCGGAGGAGGATCGTTTTGTGACGTTTGGTCTTTCTAGCCGTGGGCGGCTACTCGTTGTGTCGTTCACAGAACGAGGAGAACGAATTCGGATTATTAGTGCAAGGCAAATGACTCGATCTGAAAGGGGAATTTATGAAGAAGGATGAGCAAGAATTGGATGAACTTCGGCCTGAATATAAGCGCGAAGATTTTGGAACAATGGTCCGAGGAAAATATGCAAACCGTATGGAGTCGGCAACCAACATTATTGTGTTAGATGATGATATTGCAGAAGCGTTTCCGAATGCGCAAATTGTGAATGAAACACTTCGGCGTTTGCTGGAACTGGCAAAAAATAGCGTTGCTGCTCCAACACCATCCGTTGCGTCATAAAATGTCGGTGGAAATCAGAAAGTGGCTCTAAATCCTTCCAGTCCTTCCCCCCTTCCAGTCCTTCCTCCCTTCCAGTCCTTCCCCCTTCCTGTTAAACTTTACATGAAAGGTAATTTAACCAATGAAAATAGGCATCAGTTCCTATAGCTTCATCCGCCTTGTGCAATCCGGTGCGATGGAGCAAATCGACGTTATCGCCAAAGCCAAGGAAATCGGCTTTGATGTCATCGAGTTCTCAACCATTGTGCTGCCCGAAGGCCGCACATTGCCCGACTATGCCAAGGCACTGCGCGATGAGGCCGAGCGTGTGGGCATCGAGATTGTCAACTACACGATTGGGGCGGACTTTTTGCGTGGCTCTGGTGGTGATCTACAGGCAGAGATTGCGCGGGTACAGGGTGAGGTGGACATCGCGGAAATCCTGGGTGTGCCGGGGATGCGCCATGACGCCACCAGCGGATGGCCGGAGGACCGTGTGTTGCCACGCAGCTTTGAGGCGGCATTGCCACGCTTGGCCGAAGGATGTCGTGGCGTGACCGAGTATGCCGCCGAGAAGGGCATCAAGACGATGGTCGAGAATCATGGCTTTTTCTGTCAGGACAGCGTTCGTGTCGAGCAGTTGGTGACAGCGGTCAATCATGCCAACTTTGGTGTGCTGATCGATATGGGTAACTTCCTCTGTGCGGATGATGAACCGACGACGGCCGTGGGACGGCTGATGCCCTATGCCTTCCATTGTCACGCCAAAGATTTTCATATCAAGTCGGGCAGTGATGTCAGCCCAGGGCGTGGCTGGTTTGGTACACGGGCGGGCAACTATCTGCGGGGGGCCATCATCGGGCATGGCAATGTGCCTGTGTTGCAGTGTATCCGCATCATGCAGCGTGATGGCTATGATGGTGTGTTGTCGATTGAGTATGAAGGCATTGAGGATGTGTTGATGGGCATTGAGATTGGGCACGAGAATCTGCGTGCGATGATGGCGATGTTGCAGTAGTAATCACTGGATATCAACGATGAACCAATCACTACAATTTTATGCTGAGACATACGACGCTGCCACATCGGATTGGCCGGGCGAGATTGACTTTTACCAACAGGTGCTGCAGGATGAAGCACATGCCAAAAATGGCGCAGTGCTGGAGGTGGCCTGTGGCACAGGACGCATTGCGCTGCGGTTGGCTGAGAGTGGTGTTCGCGTGGTGGGCATTGATCTTTCCGCAGCCATGATTGAGCAAATTCGCCAAAAAAGCGAGGGTATGACCAATGTTCGCTGGGCAGTGGCGGATATGCGTTCATTTGCATTGAACGAAACCTTTACGCTTGCCATCATCCCGGGCCATTCCTTTCAACACTTGACGACACCAGAAGATCAACTCGCTTGCCTTGAATCCATCAAACATCATTTGGCACCGGGTGCTCTGTTGGTCGTCCATCTGGATAACATGAGCACAGACAACGTGAAATGGCTGGGCAAATTGTGTGATGATGAGGGCGGTGTGCATTTCCCATCCGAACCCTTCCGCCACCCATCGACAGGTGTCCTCATGCGCAATGCCCAAGCCTGGACCTACGACCCCTTGACGCAGACGACGACATCGCTCAAACGGTGGGAAATGCTGGATGAGGAGGGACACGTGGTTGATAGCTGGGATGCGGAGCCAGTGCCGTTACACGCTATCTTTCCATTTGAAATGGCGCAGGCACTGGGTCGCGCTGGGTTTACGGTTGAAGCAGTGTATGGTGATTTTGATCGACAGGCGATGAGCAGCGATAGTGAGAGTATGATTTGGATGGCGAGGAATCGTATTCACCAATAGGAGAAAATAACCATGAAAATTAAAGAAATTCGCGCGTTCGCAATTTCATTAGAGCCAAAGCCAACAACAGAGCCGCACACACCCAGCCGTGCCCAAACAACCTATAAAATGGGCAAACCGATTGATCGTTATGCAAAGCCTAATCTAGCAAAAGACCCTTGGCATCGGCCTGCGGTTGTCGTCACGGCAGAGGACGGGACATGGGGATTTGGCATTTCACTCCACGCACCGCCTGTCATCCCCATCATCAACGACCTCTTTGCACCACACTTGGTCGGTGAAAACTGCATGGCGACCGAAAAGTTGTGGGATGTGATGGCGCGGTTGACGCCACCATTTGGTGGTGCTGGCGTTGCAAGCTATGCCATCAGCGCGGTTGACTGTGCGTTGTGGGACCTCAAGGGCAAGCTCTTGGGGCGACCTGTCTATGAGTTATTGGGTGGGCCACAAAAGGAGCAGATTTTTTGCTACGCCTCTGGCTTTGACCAAGAATGGTATATGGAGTTGGGCTTTCAGGCGACCAAGTTGTTTGCGCCCTATGGTCCCGCCGATGGGATTGCCGGATTGCGCAAATTGGAAGAATTGGTGGCAACCACGCGTGAAGCCATTGGCCCCAATGTCGAGTTGATGTTGGATGGCTGGACCAATTGGGATGTCGAGTATACTGTGCGGGTGGCTGAGACCATGAAGCCCTATCACCTGAAGTGGATTGAAGACTATATTTTGCCAGAAGACATGATGGGCTATGAGACGATTCGGCAGCGTGTTGGGGGGCAAAATCTGGCGACAGGGGAACATTGGTATATGCTGGCACCCTTTGCCCATGCAGCGGGTCGTCGCTTGGTCGATATCCTGCAACCCGATGTCCTCTGGTGTGGTGGTATCACCGCCGCCACCAAAATTTGCCATCTCGCCCAAGCCAACGGCATTTCGGTCATCGCCCATGGCGGCATGAACTATCCCTTTGGGCAGCATCTGTCCATGGCAATGCCTGCGATTCCTTGGGGTGAAAAATCAGAGGGTGTATCGGCACCGGGTGTGCCTCTGGCAGAGATGATCAAGATTCCGGGGACAGGCGTCATTGAAAATGGCTATGTAAAGCCCAGTGATGCGCCTGGTTTTGGGATGGAGATTGATGAGGCGTGGATTGAGCAAGTGATGGTGTAATGAGAGCGAGAGAAGTGGTCATCATGACCGCCTCTTTTGCGTTCTAAAGTCATAAACCCCTTCACGCTGTCTTGGGTCTTCATCATCGCCAAAAATCTTGTGCTTCAACACCTTCTGCGTCCCTGTCACAGGCAACGTATCCACAAAGAGCAGCCATCCAGGTGTCTTGTAATAGGCCATGCGCGTATAGCTATGCTCAAAGATGGATTGGGCAGTCGCTTGGTCAGCGGTCTGCCCATCACGCAGCACAACACATGCATAGACTTCTTCATCACGCATCTCATCCGCAATCGCCAGCACGGTGACTTGGGCAACGGCCTCATGTTCCTGAATACAACCCTCAATCTCAGCAGCGGCAATGTTCTCGCCGGAACGACGGATGATGTTTTTCTTGCGGTCCACAAAGTAGATCATACCCGTTTCATCTTGGCAGACAGTATCACCCGTATGAAACCAACCACCCTGCCACGCTTCAGCCGTCGCCTCTGGCTTGTTGAGATACCCTAGAAATGCCCCTTTACGCGGTGTCTCAGCAGAGTGGCGCACAAGCATTTCACCTTGCTGACCCAGTGGTACATCGTTGTCATGTTCATCGACCACACGCACTTCCAATCCGGGTTGAGGTCGTCCGATGGCACGCGTATGGATTTGTCGTGGCTTGTGGCAATCTGTGAGGATACGACACATCTCGGTCATGCCCCAGAGTTCGACGAGTGGAAACCCGAACCGCTCCTCAAAGGCTTGGTGGAGCACAGGTTCAACGCCTGCCCCCGCACCAAACTTTACCTTATGTTCACGGTCCAGTGGGCTGGGTGGCTCATTCATTAACACGGGGATCACGACGCCCAAGTAGTGGATGCAGGTGGCCTCGGTTTCGCGGATGTCGCGCCACCATGTCGTACGGCTAAAGCGTTCGGGTTGAATCTGACAGTTGCCTGTGAGCATCATGGCAAAGAAGGAGACGATGCCCGCGTTGACATGAAAAAGGGGTAACGGGTTGAAGAGTCGCTCTTTGCCCTCTTCAAAATGGATTAACCCGCCTCGGCTGGCGTACCACTCACCCAGTACCATCTCATATTCATGCCCCATTCGACAGCCTTTGGGTTTGCCCGTTGTACCGCTGGTATACATCAATCCGGCCTCGGTTTCGGGGTGGACCGGACCCGATTCGGGTGGGATTGTCGATGCAGTGGGTAGTTGGCTGAATGCATCTAGCGATACAACAGGAACCGTTCGCCCGCTCTCCGCAATCCCAGCTTCCAGCAACGCTTGTCGGTTCTTGGTGACAACGGCCAGTTCTACACCGGAATCTTCGATGAGATAGGCGATTTCAGCAGGACGATAGTCGGGGTTTACAGGTACACAGGAGATGCCCAGCGTATTGAGGGCCAGCTTGAACAGCAGATGTTCGGGCTGGTTGCCAACGAGGATGGCGATGCGATGTCCATGACCGTATCCGGCAGCGGACAGTGCGCTGACATACTGCGCTACCGCCGCACCAGCCTCGGCGTAAGAAATGACATAGCCTTCCGGGTAATAGTCACGCTCGG